>JAAZYN010000733.1 GCA_014239625.1 Myxococcales bacterium
GGCGTCGTTTCCACTCGGGACACTACCGCTGCAGGCCGTCGATAAACGTCTTCATCCGCGCCATCCCCTTGTCGATGTCTTGCATCGAGATGGCGTAGGAGAGGCGGCAGTGTCCCGCTCCGCCAAAGGGCTCGCCCGGAACTACGGCGACCAGCGCGTGCTCTAGCAGCAGCTGTGAAAAACGCAGATCCGTTCCGATCACTTCACCACGGAACCTGCGCTCCAGAATCTTGGAGATGTCCGGAAACACGTAGAACGCTCCTCCGGGCAACAAGCATTCGACGCCGTCGATGTCATTGAGCAGCGCGGTCAGTCGCCGACGTCGAGCGTCGTACTGCTTCATCCACTCGCCAAGGAAGGCGTGGTCGCTCTGCAGCGCTGCCAACGCACCGTACTGCGCGAACGCCGTAGGGTTGGACGTGGCCTGCCCCTGGAGGGTGCCCATTTTGGAGATCAGCTCGGCGGGTCCGCCGGCGAACCCTATCCGCCAGCCGGTCATCGCGTAGGTCTTCGACGCGCCGTGCACGATGAAGATCCGGTGCCGCAGGTGGGGCCGGGCTCGCAGCGCCGTCGCAGCTGCGCCGTCAGCGTCGTAGCGGAGGAAGCTGTAGATGTCGTCGGAGATGATCCAGAAGTCTCTCTCTTCGGCCAGGTCAGCCAACGCGCCCAGGGTCTCTTCGGACAGGCAGGCCCCCGTCGGGTTGCACGGGCTGTTGAGGACGAGGCCGACCGTCCGGTCGGTGACGGCCGCTCGAACCACGTCTACGTCCAACGTGAACCCCTCACTCGCGTCACACTGAACGTGTACCGGGGTGCCCTGGGCCAGCCGCACCTGGGCGGGGTAGCTCACCCAATAGGGGGCCGGGATGATGACCTCGTCACCGGGGTTAACCAGCACCTGGAACATGTTGTAGAGCGCGTGCTTGCCACCGACCGTCGTCATGACCTCGGCGCGCTCGAAGGGCACCTTGTACAGCTCCGTGAACATCGCCGCGATGGCGTCGCGCAGCGCCGGAACACCCGCCGTCGGCGTGTAGCGGGTCTTGCCATTGTCCAGCGCGCTCCGCAGGGCGTCCACGATGAAAGCGGGGGTGTCGAAGTCGGGCTCGCCGGCGCCGAAGCCCACCACGTCCAAGCCGTCCGCGGCCATCTGTTTGGCTTTTGCGGTCACGGCCAGGGTCGCCGAGGGCTTGATTGGGGTCATGCGATCTGCGAAGTGCATGCGCGGCTATCCCTGCAGCTTGGCGACGAGGGCCGTATGGATGTGGGGGGGCAGATGAGACGAGACGTCTCCGCCCAGCCTGGCGACTTCCTTGACGAGAGACGACGAGACGAAGCTCTGCTCGGTTCGGGATGCGAGGAAGACGGTCTCGATACCGGGCGCGAGGTGATGGTTCATGTGGACCATCTTGAGCTCGTAGTCGAAGTCCGATGGCCCACGGAGACCCCGCAAGATAGCGACCGCCCCCGCCTGGCGTGCGTACTCGACCAACAGCCCGTCGAGGCCACCGACCGACACCCTGTCTTCGCCAGCGAACATCTCGTCAATCAACGCTCGGCGTTCGTCGAAGGCGAAGATCGGGCGTTTGCTCTCGTTGATCGCGAGCGCTACCTGGACTTTGTCGAACAGGGCGAGGCCGCGCCGCACGATGTCCACGTGCCCGTTGGTCAGCGGGTCAAAGCTCCCCGGAAATATGGCAAGTCGTTCGCGCATCGGCGCCTCCAGCCCGGCAGGCAGCCACGAACCCTACCCAAAACGCGGTCCGCTGCAAGAACTATCGAGCCTGCAGCACGGTCACCGAGGCGTCGCCATAGCGCCGATGAGTGAGGGCCTGGAGCCCGATCGCGGACCACTGTGTTGCCTCAGCGTCGAACGCCTTGCCCTCCTCGATGACGATCCGTGCACCAGCCGCCAGGAGTTCTCTGTGCGGCCCGGCGAGTGCCTGGCACGCAGCGCGTGAGAGCCCTTCGCCCCAAGGCGGATCCATGAAGACCAGATCGTACGGTCCCCGACGCGCCCCCGACAGGCTGTGAGGCAGCGCCCCCTCCAGCAAGGTAAACCGCTCCTCGAGCGTGTCTCCCAGCAACGCCGCTGCATTTCGTCGCGTCACGCGGGCCACGGCCTTGTGGCGCTCAAACGCTTCGACGTGGGCTGCGCCCCGGCTCAGCGCTTCCAAGCCGTATGCCCCGCTGCCCGCAAACAGATCGGCGCATACGAGCCCTCTCACCGTCGGACCCAGGATACTGAAGACCGCTTCTCTTACCTGAGAGAGCGTTGGGCGCGAGACACGTCCACGTGGAGCGTCGATGAAGCGGCCCCCGAACTCCCCCGCGATGATGCGCAGGCGCCCTGCACCGTTACGTCGACGAGCCACTGTCGCTCATGCCCGGCGAGAGCGCGGTCCTCGGTCGAACCCAGGTGGCCATGTGGCGCGGACTCGGCACTTCATCCCCTCTCTCTCGCCCAGGGTGACGGAACAGCAGGTCGCGCCCTGGCCGACTGGAACCGAAGTGAGTGGCATCAGTTCTGAGCGCGTTCGCGTCGCTGGCCAGGCGCGAGGGCGAAGGACTGACTGGGTCAATTCGAGCCCGAGCAACGACAGCAGCGGAGTGAAGGCGCCA
>JAAZYN010000734.1 GCA_014239625.1 Myxococcales bacterium
CTGGCAAGGCGCGAGACCGACGTCGTAGCAGCGTTACTTCGAGGTCGAGCAACGCCGCCAGCGGCGACATCGCCCAGAAGGTCGCGAGCAACCAACTGACCGGCGCAATCAAGCGCTGAAGTGGGCGCCTGGGGCACGCCCGATACATCTCAGCACGCGGCGACCGCTCGGGTAGGGTCGAGCGCGTCCGTGCCGCTGTCGACACGGACGATGGTCATGTCGGTGTCGACCACGAAGGTCGTGCGCCGCGCCAACCTGACGATCGGCATCTTCACCCCGTAGGCCTTCATGATCTTGGCTTTGGTGTCCGCGATGAACGGAAAGGGAGCTCCGAGCGACCGCTTCCACTTCCCTTGCGTCGCCACGCTGTCGCCGGAGATCGCGAGGACCTGCGCGCCGGCCTCTTTCAGGTCGTCATACCGGTCCCGGTACGACGTTAACTCGACCTTTCAACCAGGAGTGAAGGCCTTGGGAAAGAAGGCCAGGATGACCTTGCCACGGGTGACCATGGTGGAGAGCGTGTGGGGCTCACCGTCGACATCGACGGCCGTGAAATCAGGGGCGACATCGCCCACGGTCAAACCCATGAAAAGCTCCTTGCGCCTGAGGGTGCGCTAAAAGTAGTACCGCGCTCCGATCGCCGCGTCCAAGTCGAAATCGACCCAATCGACAAACCAGGCCCCTGGCGCGACCTCCAGGAAGAACTCGACGGGGACCTTCGTCAGCTCGAAGGACACCCCCGCGGGCCCTCGCACACCGACCTGGAAGTGCTGAGACCGCGACCGGTATCCCCGCCAATACCACCCGATCTTCGGCCCGACGCCGACGTACAGATCGAGCGATCCCGGCGCCCACTGTTTCAGACGGAACTGGAGCAGGAGGTCCACGTGGGAGTGAACGTTGTTGCCGCCCCACCAGCCTACCCCGGCCGCGAAGTCGAGGGCGAACAGATCACCGAAGTAGAGCTTGCCCGTGACGCCCGTCGGATCACCGAGCACCGCCCCGATACCAAATGGGCCATGCTTGGCCGCTCGGACATCGCCGCTGGACGCTCCCATTAGAGCCGCCGCGACGAGGATGATGACGATAGACCGCATCCAAATCACCTCCTGGAGTCGGGCCACAGGAGCCCGGCACCAACATAACGGTTTGCGGCCTCGGCGTCGTCTCCGTCGGCACCGATTACCACGCCGCCGCGTCGGGTGACCGCTGGGTCGGACGCCATGGCTGCGGTGGTCGCTGCGGGCGCCGCGTCCCCAGCAGCTCCCCGGAGCGCGCGGGGGGGCGACGACCGAGACGATCACGAGGGGGCATCGGAGAAGACCAGGGCTTTGGGGGCCATCACAGACGCGTCGGTAATTTCAGAGCACCTCATCGGCCGCGTCATCATCGCACTCTACATGAGCGACCGAGAGACTACGAAAGGCATGACACTGAACGGCATCAACGCGTGGCTCCCCTCGCCAGACATCCCCACCGCCCCGGGTGAAAGTGGCCGCCATGGTGCGCGCGAGCGGTCCCGAGTGACGCCTCACGTCATCGCGGGCAGGGCCGGGAGGGCGCCGGGGCCACGGGAGGCAGGTTTGACGTCGCGGCTGATCCGATCGCGAGGCGAGGGACATGGGCGTCGGGGCAACCACGTCGCCGACCTGGACAACGGGCTTCGCCGCCGCCGCGCGCCCTCGAGGGACCTCGTGAAACGTCCCATGCTGCTTGTGGCGCTGCGGCTCGCAGCCGCCGCGATGGTGCTGTCGGGTTGCCCCTTTTTTCGGTCTGCGACCACGCCGATGCCCGCTGTCGAGCACTCTGAACACGGTCCGGACAAGGCCCGAGGGCTCGTCGTCTTTCTGCCGGGTTTCGGCGACGGGCCCGACCGCTTCACCGCCAATGGCTTCGTCCAGCGGGTCCGAGGGCTGAACCAGGGCTGGGATCTCGTAGCCGCCGATGCTCACTTTGGCTACTACCGGTCCTGGTCCATCGTCCGGCGTCTGCGTGAGGATGTCATCGAGCCCGCGAAGGCGAAAGGCTACAAGGAGATCTGGTTGGTGGGGATCTCGATGGGCGGCTTCGGCGCTATCTCGTATGCCCAGGCGTACCCCGAGGAAGTGGCCGGTGTTGTCATCATGGCGGCCTACATGGGCGACAGCGATGTGGTCGGCGAGGTGGTCGAGCAAGGCCTGCGCCAGTGGCGGCCACCGCCCGACCTGAGCGCCATCGAAGACGGAGAGGAGCGTCACTCATATGCCGTTTGGTCGTGGCTCCAGACCTACGTCGACGGGCAGGGCGACAAGCCCAAGATGGTCGTCGCGTGGGGTAGGAGCGACAGCGCGCGGCGACCCCTTGGCGAGCTCGCCAAGGTGCTCCCGGAGGGCCAGGTGTTCACCGCGGAAGGAGGGCACAAGTGGACCACCTGGCGGGGTCTCTTTGCCACCATTGCGCCGCTGTTGCTGGGACCGCGAGCGCCGGGCCTGGTTCAACCAAAGCGGGCCGACAGCCTCGCCCCTGGGCTCCCTCACGAGAGGTGAGGGGGCCGCGGCCCTGCACCGCAGCAGCGTCGGCGATAACCCCCTGTCCATGCGCCCCGCCAGCCTCTTTCCCGGTGCCCCGTGTGGAGCGTACGC
>JAAZYN010000735.1 GCA_014239625.1 Myxococcales bacterium
CGGACGCGACGGCGAGAGTTCAACGCGCCCAACCAGCACGGAACGCACACGGGTTCGGTCTGTCGGACCGCGGCTCACGTCAACCGTCCCATCTCGCGCCGGAGCCCCATGCCGGCGATCGCCAGGGCCATCAGCGTCCACAGCAACAGCGTCGCGAGGTCCACCCAGAGGCGCCCACCGATACCCTCGGCTGCGTCGGCGTATGGCTCGAATCGAGGCATCTCATTGAGCCGCGGCGGGCCGGACCGCTCGCGTTCCTTGGCGAAATACGCGCGCAGATCGGTGTGCCACTGCTCCACCCTGGCCAACCAGCCGCGCCGCCTGGCGACGTCTTCACCGGCCAACGCCACCAACGCTTCGCTGGTGGTGAGGGCTGGCGACAGCACCCGCAGCGTGTCGATCATCGACTGCTGCCTGTCGAGCGCCTCTTCGAACCCCTGTTTGAGCGGAGCCAACTGTGCCCGAAGCTCTCTCTCGGCGGCCGCCTTCCCCGCGTCCATCCCGCTGCGCGGGGCCTCCTTGCCGTCCCGGTGGTCGCCCTCGATCGCCTCGAGCGCCTCCTCCGAGCGAGACGCCGCGTCGCGGGCCGCGGTGGCGAGCTCCACCCTGGAGGGGGGCGGGTAGGCGGCCTCGACCCCGGAGCGCAGCAGCCCTGGACCCACCACCACGAGCACCAACCACAGCGTCGTCAGCGCCAGCGCGTTGCCGGAGCTGGTCTTGCCCCAGGCGTTGACCGCCAGGGCGGCGGCGAACCAGAACGCCATCCAGAGGCCCAGGAGCGCCCCCATCCACACCAGATCCGACCAGCCATCTACCGCAGACACGGTCACCGCGCCGCTGAACAACGCGACCATGGACGCCACCGCGCCTATGGCCCCCAACGCCACCAGCCGGGCGACCGCCTTGGCCAGCAGCAGGTCGCGCAGCCGGAGCGGCTGAGACATCAACAGGGTCAAGGTCCCACGCTCGCGATCGCCGGACAAGATGTCGTAGCCCAGGGCGATAGCCACCAGAGGCAGGAGCTGGATCACCACGAACAGCAAGTCCAGCGGCCCCGCCGCGCGGGCCTCCGCGTCCAAGGCGTCGCGGGCTTGCGCCTCCAGCAATGGCGCCGCCGTCGCCTCGACCCTGGTGGGTCCCGCTTGGCGGTCGACCACCCCACTGAGCGGCCGCGGTGAGAGCAAGGCGACAGGGCGTACGGCGTCGCGACCGGCCACCTCCGCCGACACCCCGTCTGCGATGGCCTTGTCCAGCCGTGCCTTGGCTGCGCTCAGCGCGCCGTCGTCCAGCGCACGGCGTTTCTCCACTCGCTGTCCGCCATGCCAGCTCGCCCAGGCGACCAGCAGCGCGAACACCACCATAACCACAATGGACGCGCGGTCGGTCTTGAGGAGTCCCAACTCGAGCCGTATCAGCGACCACCTCATGACGTCACCTTCACCCGGCGGACGGACCAGGCACCCGCAAAGAGCGCCAGCACACACCACCCGAACAAGGCCGTCAGGGCCGGGACTTGAGCGCCGATGACGGCGCCGGTCTCAGGGGGCGTCCAGCTCAGCGGTCTGGCCTTGGTCCAGATGTCCTGTCCGGCTCGGTAATCCCAGCCCTGCTCACCGGCATGCTGGGCAAACACCTTGTTGAGCTGGTCCACCAACTCCTGTCGATAGACCTCGGCGGCTCGCGAGAAGTCCCGGTGATGCGCCGCGTCAGTGCCGCTGAGCCCCGCAGACACGGAGCGTATCGCCACGTAGGGGCTGAACCAGCCGAGCCACCTGACGGTCCTCTCGCGGGCCTCGAGTCGCGCCTCGAGCTGCGCAAAATGATGGTTGATGACCTCGTTCTCGAAGTGCGCCTCAGCTTGGAGCTCCAGCGCCCCCAGGAGACCCTCATCCATGAACATCGACGCGTCTTTGAAGCCCGCCTCCGCGAGCTTTTGCTTGCTCAGCTCCTCGACCCTGACCTCCCGAGACGGGCCCCCGGGTATTCCTCTCTTGAGCGAGCCGGCCAGCTCCTCGGCGAAGGCCTCTCGGTCGGGAACCGGCGCCGCCACCGCGGCGATGTCTTGGACCAGCCGAGGCCCCACCAAGCCCACCACACCCCAGATCGCCAAGAGCACGACCAGCGCCGCGCGCGACGTGCGGGCCAGGGCTGAGACGGTCAACGTGAGGGCGACCCATGTGAGCACCCACCCGGCGTGCACCAAAGCGAGCCAACCCAGCCGCTCTGCGCCAACGTCTCCGCCCACCCCCACCGCGGTGCCGAGCACAGCAGGTACCGCGACCAGCGACGCCACGGCCAGAAAGCCGAGGGTCTTGCCGGCGAAGAGCTTCCCAGGTGGCACTCCTTGCGCGGTCAGCTGCCGCAACGTCCCCATCTCGCGCTCGCGGGTCCAGAGCCCGAACCCGAGCCCGATGATCACTAGCGGCAGCAACAGCTGCAGCACCGTCGCGGGGCTCAGCGACAGAAACCGGTCCAGCGCCGTCGAGTCCGCAGACGCGGCGTCGCTCGCCAGTTGCCGCCGATGCGCCTCCAGCTTCAATGTGACGCCGAGCCATGGGGTGGCCCCCGGGTCAAACGCCTCCAGCGCTCCCACTGGCTTGAACGCGTGGGTACCGTAGTGG
>JAAZYN010000736.1 GCA_014239625.1 Myxococcales bacterium
CATCAGCACTTTCAAGGTCAAGTAGGACCCGAAGTTGTCCGCGGTGCGATCAAGGACCGAAGCCAGCTGCGCGAAGTAGAAGGGGAGATCGTCATAGAGCGGCAGCAGCGGGAGCAGGCTCGCGAAGATCCCGATCTCACAAAGGGCGAACCACCGCACCGGGTCCCGCGTCGGGACCGCTCGAAACGCGCTGCTGACGGCCAAGCTGCCCAGCGTGATTCCAGTGATGAAGGTCACGAGCATGATCGTGAAGCTGTACGTCGACGAGCCCATGACAAGCGCCAAGAGACGCGACCAGAGCACCTCGTAGAGCATCGACGCGGCGCCCGACAGACCTATCGCGGCGACAGCGATTCGGATCTGACGTTCGGTGAACCGGCGCGGGGCGTCTTGCCCCGTCTGGATAGCCTGCGGCGACTCCGGTCCGGCGCTCGTGTCCACCGCGGCCTCAGTGGCACGCCGCCGATCTCTGCGAGCGTATGCAAAGAACACGGCCGCGAGCGCCAGGTTGATGCCACCCGCGAGCCGGATGGTGTCGTCGAGGCCCATCGCAGGGACCCACCAGAAGCCCGCGATACCCGCGCCGATAGCCGCGCCGCCGCTGTTGAAGAAGTAGAGCTGCCCCACCCCGACGGTGACCTCTCGGACCGAGCGCACCACCGCCTTCGCGAGGACCGGCATGGTGCCACCCATCATGATGGTCGGCGGCAGGATGGCGATGGCGGCGATGAGTAGCTTCAAGCTGAACGTAGCGGAGGTGCCAAAGCCGGTGTGTCGAGCTGCCGCCACGTATGCGTCTGACAGCACCCCGAAGAGCTCCGGGAAGGCGACGCAATACAATCCGATACCCAGCTCCAGCCATGCGTATAGCGACAATGGGCTCGCGGTGCGGTCCGCGTTGCGACCCAACACGTGGTTCCCGATCGCCAAACCGCCCATGAACGCGGCGAGGACAATGGTCACAGCCGCGCTCGTGCTGCCGATGAACAGGCCGAGATAGCGCGACCAAACGACTTGATGCACCAACCCAGCCAGGCCGGAGGCCAGAAAGCCGATGGCGATGAGTGGTAGCGACGGCAACCTGGCTGTAGCCTGTCCCAACCCGAGCGTCGCTGCAAGTGAGTGAGCGTTGCGGCAGAGGTCGAAGGCCATTAAGCTGGCCGGGTTGGAAACCGGAATCACCATCGGAGATGACGACCCGCTCGTCGGGACGGTCATCGAGGGCCGCTACCACATCCTCGACGTCCGCGGTGCCGGCGGGATGGGGACCGTCTTCAAGGCACGTGACACGTCGATGGAGCGTGACGTGGCCCTCAAGGTGCTGCACGGGCAGCTGCGTTCATCTCGAGAACAGGTGGGGAGGTTTCAGCGTGAGATTACGGCGACCGCGAAGCTGAGACACCCGAACACGATCTCGGTCTATGGGGCGGGGAAGACGTCCGACGGCCGGCTCTTCTACGTCATGCAGCTCCTCGAGGACGGTGACACGCTGCGCGAGGTGCTCGACGGCGGCGACGAGCTCGCCGTCAGCCGCGTCGTTCGAATCATGTCCCAGGTGTCGGCGTCGCTGGGCGAGGCCCACCGGGCTGGCATCGTGCATCGCGACCTGAAGCCAGACAACGTCATGGTCACCTCGTTGGCTGGGCAGGACGACTTCGTCACGGTCCTCGATTTTGGCCTGGCCAAGCTGCTCAACGCCCGTGAGAAGATACGGATCACGGCCAACGGTGCGGTCTTCGGAACCCCGGCATATATGGCTCCCGAGCAGGGTAAAGGGCAGGGCGGGGGGATGGGTTGCGACGTTTACAGCATGGGCTGCATCGCCTTCGAGATGTTGACCGGGGCGCCGCCGTTCAACGCGACCAGCCCCTATGGGATGCTCATGCAGCACAAGAACGAGCCCCCTCCCCCGTGGACGCCCGAGCAGGAGACAAGGGTACCGGCGAGTTTGCGGCGGCTCGTCGGCCAGATGCTCGAAAAAGATCCGGTGGCCCGGCCCGTCGACGGCGTGCATGTTCACGAGATCCTCGGCGGCGTCATGCGTGGCCTCCGGGAGGCCACTGCCCGCGCGCGGCCCCGGTCGAGCGGACGTCTGGCGGCGAATGGAGCGTCGTCGCCGCCCGGGCCCTCGCGACAGTCACCGGCGCATCTCGCCGCGGCGTCGCCGTCCGGCGGGGGCCGAGGCACGGCGCCAAGGCGATCTACCAGCACGGCCATCACCGGATCCCACGACCCTGTAGCGCGCTCGGAGCAGGGCACCGAGAGCATCCACGCGTTGCCCATGTTCAACCGAGAGCCTGCCGCCGCCTGGGTCACTCTGCGTGACGAGGACACTCGGCGTGCCGCGGTGTGCGGTTCGGTCGGTATGCGTCGCATCGCGCTGGAGCTTGTCGACGCCGATCAGGCTCTGCGCAGCGCGATGTCCGTGCGAGTGGCCGCTCCGATGTCTCCGGTCGACGACGGCGTCGTCTGGCTCGATGGCTTCATCGAAGACTGCGAGGTTGAGTCGGGTGGCCGTGGCTCTACAATCTACGTCAAGCTCTCCTCGGCGTCAGTGTCTCCGCGATATCGTCACATGGTTCAGTACTGGTCCGAGCGGACGCGC
>JAAZYN010000737.1 GCA_014239625.1 Myxococcales bacterium
CGCGAAGGCCTCTGGCTCCACCAGCCAGCTCGCCTCCGGATCAACGATGACGACGTCCGCCGGTCCGCCCGGAGCCAGTCGCCCCCCGCCGGTCTCCCCAAGGACGGCACCGGGAGCGCCGCTGAGAGCGTCGAGCGCTCGCTCCGCGGTCAGCTCTCCGGAGTGCACCAGCTCCAGAATCAGCCCCAGCGTAGTCTCGAGGCCGCTGATGCCAGGCGGCGCGTTCATGAACTCGCGCCGCCTGTCCTCGCCATGCAGTGGGCCATGATCGGAGGTCACGGCGTCCACCAGCCCCTCCGCGAGTCCTCGGCGAAGCGCGGCCACGTCAGCGTCGCTGCGCAGCGGCGGCCAGACGCGGAAGGCGGGATCGTATCCGACCAGCGCCGCGGCGGTCAGGTGAAGGTGGTGCGGTGTGCAGCTACAGCTCACCTTGACGCCGCGAGCCTTGGCGCGGGCGATGGCGGCCAGACCCTCGGCCGTGGAGACGCGCGCGAAGTGAACCTTGGCGCCGGTCAGCTCGGCCAGCGCGGAGTCCCGATCGATGGCCACTCGCTCGGCCACCGCGTGGCTCGCGGGCAGGCCCAGGCGAGTGGACCAGACGCCCTCGTCACAGAGCCCATCACCCAGCTCTCGGTCAACACCGGTGACGATCAGAGGCAGGTCGAAGGCGGTGGCGTATGCCAGGATGTTGCGCGCAAGGCCAGCGCTCGGGGTGGGGAAATCGCCGCAGTAGATCGCTCTGCAGCCGGCGCTCTGGAGCTCTCCGTAGGGCGCTAGATCGCCGCCGCCCCCTGTGGTCGCCGCGCCGTGTGGCAACACGCGCGCCCCGGTCACCTTCGCCGCGCGCGTCATGATGTCGACGACGGCGGCGGCATGGTCTACAGGCGGATCGGTGTCGGGCAGCATACACACCGTGGTGTATCCACCCCGAGCTCCTGCGGCGGCCGCGCTTGCCAGGTCTTCCCGGTGTTCGAAGCCCGGATCGGGCACGCTGGCGTGCAGCTCAACGAAGCCGGGGGCGACCCACTTGCCGGTCGCGTCGATGACGACGTCGTCGCCGTGCGTCTCGACGACGCCGGTCGCCGCGTCGATGACGGACTCGATGGTCCCACCGTCGATGACCAGGGTCGCTGGGCGAGCGCCGCCCGGCGCTCCAAAGATCGTGCCGCCACGGATGACGAGTCGTGCCATAGCCGGTCTCCTCAGCGATCTGAAGCCCGCATGCGCACACGCACCTCGCTGCGATGAGGCGCGCGGGCGATGCCATCGGATGGACAGGTTTTAGTCGCGTACACGTTCCACACTCTCTAGGGCGCCACCGCGCCACCGCCTGCCACCAGATACAGGACCGCCATTCGCACCGCGACCCCGTTGGCGACCTGCTGCAGGATCACGTTGGAGTCGCCATCGGCCACCTCGGGCGCCAACTCGACGCCTCGGTTGACCGGGCCAGGGTGCATCACGATGCAGTCGTCTTTGGCGAGCCGCAGTCGCTCCCGGCTCAGGCCGAAGAAGCGAAAGTATTCGCGGTCGTTGGGGTAGAGCGCGGCGCCCAAACGCTCCTTCTGGATCCGTAGCATCATGATGACGTCGGCCGCCTCCATGGCTGGCTCGACCCGCGCGTGAGCGGTGACATCGAACTGCTCGAGGGCGGCGGGCAGCATGGTCGGCGGACCGGCGACGTGGACGTCGGCGCCCATGGTCGTCAGGCCATAGATGTTGGAGCGAGCGACCCGTGAGTGCGTGATGTCGCCGATGATGGCGACCTTTTTTCCCTCGAAGGAGCCCTTGTGCTCCCGGATCGTGAGCATATCGAGCAGCGCCTGGGTCGGGTGCTCGTGCCATCCGTCGCCGGCGTTGATGACCGCCGAGTCGATATGGCGGGTCAGCAGCTGGGGCGCGCCGGCTGCCCAGTGGCGGATGACCACGATGTCCGGAGACATGGCCTGGACGTTCTTGATCGTGTCCACCAGCGTCTCGCCTTTCTTGAGGCTCGACGTCGACGCGCTGAAGTTGAGGGTGTCGGCGCTCAGACGCTTCTCGGCGGTTTCGAAACTGAGCCGCGTGCGGGTGGAGTTCTCAACGAAGAAGTTCACCACCATCACGCCACGCAGCGCCGGCACCTTCTTCATTTTTCGCTGGTTGACGCGTTTGAAGTGCCCTGCGAGATCGAGGATGCCGCTGAGCGTGTCCGCGGAGAGCCCCTCGATGCCCACCAGATGCTCGAGCGACAGGCTCATGGCGCCTCCACCGGCCGGTAGAGCACGACCCGGTCGGACGACGCCCCACTCTCCGTCAGCTCGACCTTGACCGACTCGCCCTTGTCCGTAGCCACCTTGAGCCCGATGATGTCGGCCTGAATGGGCAGCTCTCGGTAGCCTCGGTCGACGAGCACGGCCAGTCGGATGCGATCCGGCCGGCCGTAGTCCACGATGGCGTCCAACGCGCTGCGCACCGTCCGCCCGGTGAACAACACGTCGTCGATGAGCTCGACCCGCACGCCGTCCATATCGAAGGGTAACTCGGTGCGCCCGACGATCGGCTGGGGCAGCCCGATGAGGACATCATCCCGATACAGGGTGATGTCGATCATCCCCTCCGCCGG
>JAAZYN010000738.1 GCA_014239625.1 Myxococcales bacterium
CCACATCTGGTCATTGTCTTCGGCGGTCAACGTGCTGTAGTGAACCGACACTTCCGGCACGATGGCGAAGCACTCGCTCACCCAGAGCACCGCGCCCACCGAAGCTCCTGCGGTCAGGCTGAAGACATCGTCAGCGCCTTGCATCCACATCACGTTGCCACCGATCTGAGGGCCGACGACGAGCTCATTGTCGTCGCCGAAGGTGATCCCGACCAGCAGCGGCAGCGCCAGGGTGAACGCCTCGGCGCTGGTCGAGCTGCTCCCGAGGTGGTGGAAGCTCAGACGAGGCGCCAACGCGACATGGACCCCACGGGTCGGATCCGATGGCCGAAACAGCTGCACCTTGGCGTTGATCTGAGCGCCCACGGTGAACAGCTTCTGAGATGGGAGGCTCCAGACGCGAGCTCCCAACTCGAAATCTTCAACGACGCCGCCGGAGACCCCGAACTCGATCTGGGGCTGGGTGGTCTCGATGTCCGTCTTCTGGTCCGTCTGAGCGCCCACGATGGTGACCGCTGGGCTCAACCTCACGAGGCCAGGCTTGAGGACCCGGGCCGAGCCCATCGTGCTGAAGCTCGGGCAGCCAAACAGGGCTAACGCCCACGGCACCAACCACCATGCGGGGGGGCTCACGGTACGACCACCCTGTAGGTGACGGTCGCCAGGCACACCTCCCCGTCACGCCCCCAGCCGAGGTCTTGGCTGCCGCCGCTGTGGTCCCAGTAACACGAGACCGCGAGCCGCTCTCCGGGCTCGACGCGGAGGGGGGCGCTCAAAAAGTGCTCCGTGTAGGCGCGAGTGTCCCACGAGTCGTAGGCGAGCAAGCACTCTATCGCCCCGTCAGCGCGCTCCACGACCAGCTGGCCGCGCGTTCCACGGTCATGCATCTGGAGGCTGACGCTGAAGATCTCGAACGGCTGGCCTCCGGTCTCGAAGGCGGTCGGGTCGAATGAGAACTGGTGATGCACGTCCTCTTCACCGGCCCCGATAGTCATCCCACCGGTCAACAGCCAAAACGGGTTGGCCACCAGCATCGTCTGCGCGACGCCGTCGGTCTGGTCTGAAAGGGTCAGCTCCACGCGCGCCTCATCGGGTTCGAGGGCCTCCGGCTCCACTCCGTCGGTCGCGTATTGGACCAGGAGCAGGACCTGCGACGCGGCTGGTAACGATCGGCCCAGGCCGTCGGGCAGGCGTCGCTCGGTCGCGTCAGCTCGCGCCGCCCCGAGCAGCGCCGTGGCGCGCGTTGTCACCCCGGCGTAGCAGCTCCAGCCGGGTCCGTCGGCCGCGGCATCCAGGGCTCGAAACGCATCGACCTCGTCGCCTGCGACCCGATAGATGGCCGAGCGCGCAGCTTGCGCTGAAGTGTGGATGACGCGGAACCCGGTGACCACCTGATCGATCGTGCTCGGCGCCTCCAAAAGAAAGCACCTGACGTCGTCGCGACCTGCTCGCGGTGCGGGCGTGTACTGCGCTGTGGCGGCCGCCCATTGCGGCGCCCAGCTGCTGGACGCCAGGAGCCAGCCGTCGGCGTCGCCCACTGCGCCGGTCGTGCTGCTCGCCTCTCCCCGCTCCGCTCCGGTCTCGGCCCAGCGCTTCAGGATCGCGCTCTCGGTGCTGGTCAACGCTCGTTCGCCTCGGTAACCCTGGCAACACCCACGGGGCGTCAGCGGAGGCATGCTCTCACTGAGCACAGCGGCGACGATCTGATCGCTGACCGCGGCTGCCGACGCGTATGTCGCCAACACCGGCGGCCTGCCGTTGGAGCGGTGGCACCCGGCGCAGTGCGCCTCCAGGATAGCTCTGACCTGGCCCGCGTATGTCGGGGTCGCCGGCACGTCTCCCACTTCGGGGCTCGGGTCGCACAGGCCCAAGTCGCCTGGGATGTCGATGGCTGCGGGGCAGGCGCCAACAAGCGCAAGAGAAAGCAAGCCGGCGACGCTCTTAGACAGGGGCCGATGCACTCGGGAACCCTAACACATGGTCGGCCGATGGCTGAGCGCGTCTTGAGCGGTGACGGCGCCTGGAACTTTGGGCTTGTTCGCGAGTCTCAGGGCTGACGATACTGATGCTCACGTCGCTTGACCCATGGATGGTGGATGCTTCGCCGAATATTGCACGTCAAGGCGCTCTGCTGGAGCCTCGCCGCAGCCGGTGCGGGGTCTGTAGCGCCAGCGGGTTGCGCGTCAAATGTCTCCGAAGGTCGCTTCTCCGGGGGCGAGGCCGAGGGAGGTCACAAGGACGTGTCGGCCGAGCTCTGTGAGGCCTGGCTCAAGGGGCGGATGGATCGCTGGTGCACCACTCCGGATACAGCCCGGTCAGTCGCGGCGCGGGGGGCTGAGGAGCTCGGCTGTCCGATCGGCCTTGATCCGGCGAAGGCCGGCAAGAAAAGCACCGTCAAACGGTCCGGCCCGAAGCGGGCTACCACCGCGATCGTGTTACTGACGGCCACCGCCGCGACCGCCTCCAATGACTGTGGCGCGGCGATGTGCTGTTACGCGTGGGTCTACGGAAACAGGCCGCGTGGTTTTCTGCGGCCGTGATGTCCACCGCGCCTGGTGGTCGGCGTCGCTCCATGGACGTCGGCACTGCCGGCCCGATCACAGC
>JAAZYN010000739.1 GCA_014239625.1 Myxococcales bacterium
GCTCCGGCGGCTCCGGCAGCGACGCCTCCCCGGCGCTGTCGTCCACCGCCACGTCGAAGGCCTCCACGACCCGGCAACCGGAGGGCTCGCCAGGGGCGGTGCAGGAACCGAACGCCTCTCGTGTGTAGTCCACGCCCGTGTCCAAGACGACGACCGTCTGGCCGGTGGCGTCGAACCCGGCGGCGACGGCGGCGGGCTGCCCCACGTATGAGAGCGTCTGGGTGAGCGAGGTCGTCAGCGGGACATCGGAGACCATCGACGACGGGGAGACGCGGCGCACCAGCTCGTCGAAATCCTTGGGGTCAGACAGCTCCACCCGCGCAAAAGGGAGATTGTTGAGCCGGGTGAAGCGAATCCCGTCAGAGCTGTCGAGCTCGAGCTGGCCAGGCTCGAGCTTGACGATCACGGTCGCCGTGAGACCACTCGCCAGGCGGGTGATCGTCGGCTCGAGATGGTCGGTGGAGTCCTGCTCGGGGTCTCCTGCGGTGATGAAGCCAGAGTCGCTGGTCGACTCTTCGGGACACCCCGACAGCGCCATCGTAATGACGGACAGCACGGTGACCGTGGTCGAGAGAACATTTGAAACATCGCTTCGCATCACATCCCCGAACGTTCCGCCGGCCCATTCGACCGGCGGGTATCGGAGCTAGTTACAAAATCCGTTCCATGACGAAAAACACCATAAAAACAATGCAGTGAAGCACCGCCGGCACCCAGGTGTGGCGAGTCGATACGATGCGACTGTCCCACTTTGAGCCTACTGATTCAGTTCGCCTCGAACGCCCATCACAGCGATGATGGAGAGCGAGAGCCTGCGTCTCCCTCGCGGAGATGAACGCCGCCAGGGGGGCCGCCGTGACGGACTCCCGTTGGCGGGTGATGACGATCCGCCGACGAGGGGTGGGCTGAGCGCGCCCGGTCCAGATCATTTGTTCCCCGCCCCGATGCGCCGAGAGCCACGCAGGCCCTTGGCGACGCCAAAAAAACGGGCGCGAGCACCTCCCGGTGCCCGCGCCCGCCCCGGCCAATGCCGGTCCCCCTGTCCTGCGTGGAAAGTTCCGACGCGTATTTCGGGGCCTTCTTGGCCCAGCGCTGCGTTGCTCCGACTTGAATTGACCCCCGCCAGTCCTGCGTCGGAGGCGCCTTGCCCTGAGCCAAGACGCTCCCGGATTACGCGGCGGAACCTCCCACGCAGGACACCAGCGCCCCCTCACTCGAACAGGATTCGGGGGGCGAGCAGGTGTCTGCCGGTGTCCCGCGCGAAGATGCGGACCCCATTCCCGGAGGCCTGGAAGGTGACCGCCAGGGTCGCGTCGACGGCGTGCGTTCCGAGCGGGATCTCGACCCGCTCTCCCCAGGCCCCGTGCAGGGTCGACGGGGCGTTCAGGTGGCTGAGCACGCCCCGATGGTCATGGGGCGCGTCAGCGGCGTTCAACGTCACCGTCGCCACGCCTTCGAGGAGCACCTCGACCTCGCTGGGCAGAGCTCGCCCATCGGTCTGGCCCTGGCCCGGATCGACCGAGGCGACCTCGGCCACCAGGGTCAGCGCATACGTCCCAGGCCCCGGTGTGTCGACGGTTCGCTCCAGGGCGCACGAGCCTTCGCAGTGACCCGGTGAGAGCCGCCCCGCATCGGGCTCCGTGCCATCGCCATCATCGACGACGAGATACATGCCGTTTCGTGCCAGATCTTGGCCACCCGCCACGAGCGTGGCTCGTAGGACATAGACGCCGATCTCCAAGGGCGCCGCGAAGGACGCCGGGGGGAGTGGGTTGAAGCCGGCCACGAGGCTCTCGGCCGATGCGGTCCATGTCTCCACGACCGCCCCGTCATCGCGTCGGGTCAGCTCCAGCTCGACCACGCCCGGTGAACGCGCGGTGGAGCTGCCAACCCCGAGGGCCACGCTGACGTCGCTGCCCGGGGCCGCCGAGGCGCCGGGCGCCAACCCCAGCACGAGATACGGATCGGCCAACAGATCGGAGATCTCCATCCCCAGCTCCGCCATGCCTGCCTCCTTTGGGGTCCGGTCGTAGCGCACGATCCCGTTGGTCTCCCACTCCAGGTCGGTCCACTGGGTGAAGACCCACCCCTGGATCTTGTCGACCCGCCACATCGCGTTCATCTGTCCGTGCCAGCCCCAAAATAGGTCGCCGTCGGCGTCCGTCGCGCTCAGTGGTCCAAACTCACTGATGACCAGCGGCTGACCGGTTTGCACCCCGCCGCCGTAAAAGTTGGCCGTCGACCCCGGAAACGTGTCGTCTGCCAGCGTTTGCAGTCGGTCGAGGAACCTCGCCGGGTCCCGGTCGTATAGGTGGTAGGAGCTCACCTGGGTCTCTATGTGCGGGAGCGCCCCGTCATCCACGAGCTCCGAAAATCCGCCAGGTGAATGCTCCTCTACAGGCCGGTTTGGATCGAGGCTGCGGGCGCGCCGGTACATCGACAGGACCCACGCGGTGACCTCCTGATCCTGCCAGAACGGCGGGTCGAGGAGGCCCCACGCTTCGTTGAACAGCACCCACCAGAGGATCGAGGGGTGGTTGATGTCGCGCGGTATGAGGACATCCATCGCGTCGCGCCACGGATCTCGCCAGGGTGAGTCGGGCC
>JAAZYN010000073.1 GCA_014239625.1 Myxococcales bacterium
CGGACGGTGTCGCCCATACGATAGTGGGCCAACGCCAGATCCAGCTCGGGCCGCTGCACGATGGACAACCGGCCCCGCCGCTTGCTCGATTGGAACCTCCCAGCCACAGCCACACGCGGCCCGACCTCGATGAAACGCGCGATAGTGCCGGCGGTCGCCATCGCAGCCAGTTGCTTTCGGGCCAGCATCCCGTACCAGCTGATCGGAAAGGACTGCTCCAGACGCGCGAAGCCCCTGGAGGCCTCGGCGTGCCGGCCGGCGCGCTGCAGCGAGCGGGCCCGCCAATAGTCCGCGCGTGGACCCCAGTGAAGCCCGTACCCCTCCCGCGTACCCCCGTAACGCCGGCTCAACGTCTCCATGCGCTCGATGGCCAACGGGTAATCCCCCGCGGTGAAGGCCGTGAGGCCGCTATGCCAGAGGCCCTCGCGGTTGGGGGCGCCCCACCGTTTTCCAGCTGCCAGCTGGGTGTAGAGCGCCAGGGCGTCCGTCGGCAGGCCCCGCCGAGTGAGCAACCAGGCGGCCTGTCGACGGGCTTCGTCGGCAGCCGGGTGATCGGCCGTCTCCGTATAGACCCTGCGGTAGCTCTCCACCGCCTCCAGATCCCTGTTGACCCCTCGCGACACCACGGCCATCGCGAAATGCGCGTAGACCGAGTGGACACCGCCGTAAAGTCGCGGCGCGACCTTGGACACCAGCGCGTAGGCAGCGGGGCGGTGTTTTTTGGCGTGCCCGCGCAGGACGGCCCCCAGAATCGACCGCAGATCCCGGTCGAGCCCCCCGGCCGCGACGCGCTTCAACCGCCTTCGAAGCCGGGCGACCCGCTTGCCACCATCCGCTCTCAGGACATCGCGCGCCCATTGCGCCTCGGGCGAAGGCGCCAGAGCGGTGTCGCCGAAGCGCCACCAGACGCGGGCCCTCAGGTGCGCGGCCTCGGCGTTCATGCCGGCGGCCTCGAGTTGCTTCGCCCGGAGCCTCATCAGTCGGCCGCGCCGCCGCAGGGGCATGGGCTCGAGCAGCGTGTCCTCGAGGACCTCCCCAGCGAGCGCTGCACGCCCCTTGTCCTGAAGCCGCTTGGCGGCCGTGCGGCAGGTCGCGTGATGGTCTGCGGCGTAGGCGCCGGTACGCAGCCAGGCCTCGAGATCGGACACGAGGGCCCCTTGTCGATTCGCCAACAGGGCCCTCAGGGGGTCCGCGAGGCTCGACCGAAGACCGACCAACGAGGCGAGGCGATCGCGCGCCTCCTCATAGCGTCCCAGGCGAGCCAGCACGCTGCCGTCGAGCCAGACCGCCACGTGACGCGCGTGAGTGTCCCGTGTGGGAGTCATGAGCCACGCCGCGAGCTCGGCGTGGGTCGCTTCGAGCTCGGGGCGAGTGGCCCGGGGCGCCCGCAGGATGGCATCGGCTCTGGCCAGCTGGGGCGCAGAGCGCTTCAGCGGCGTCAGCTCATACAGGTCGCTCGGCGGGGGCGCGGTCCCGGCAGAGGCGAACATGAGCATGGCGATGATTACGGGCATGGCCTGCCGACATAACGCCTGAACAGGCGCCGACTCAACCCAAAAGCACTGCGTTCACTCGAGTGGAGCCCGTGTCAGGCAGCACGAAACGATCGACGTGGACCGCGTCGGCGAGCACGTCCGATGCCTCTGCTCCGCCTAGCATCACGATGATCGCGCCCCCTGGTTGGACAAAGGACCGCCCCACGGTGACCCACTCGAGTGGGTGGAAGGTGGCCCGGCTGACGGCCCAACACGGGCCACCGGTGACCGGAGCGAGCTCGTCGAGCCGGCAGTTGTGCACGATCACGTTGGCGAGCCCGATGTGTCGGGCAGCCTGACCGATGAGCACCGCCTTTTTACCGATCGGCTCCACCAGATGAAGCGTCGCGTCCGGGTAGGCCAGGGCCAGCACGAGCCCGGGAAACCCACCCCCGCTGCCGATGTCATAGATCGTCGAGGGGCTCGCCTCGGTCGCGATGCCTGACCGGCGGTCCAGGATTCGGCGCAGGGCGAGGCTGTCGATGAGATGTCGCTCGACAGCCTGCGCTGGGGTACACTGCGCGATCAGGTTGATTCTTCGGTTGTACTTGAGGATCACGTCCCGCAGCGCGACGAGCCGTTCACACTCGGCGCTCGACAGCTTCAGCCCGAGGGCCTCCGCCTGGGACCGCACCATCTCCTCGGGGCTACTCGCCACCAGCCTCGGGCTTTCCGCCGCCGGTCGGCTCCTCGCGGGCGGGCTTCGCGTCGGGTGTGGGCGGAGGGGGCGCGCCAGCGCCGGACAGCTTCTTTCCTTGCTCGACGGCCAACTTGAACTGGCTCATGACCTGCTCGAGGGCGTCCGCGGGCGTCTTCTTCACCACCGCGTCGATGATGGCCTTCGCCTCCTCGTCACGCCCCTGAGCGGACAGCATCGCGACCAGCATGTATGGGGGCTGCTGGTCCTCGGGTTCTTTTGTCAAGGCCTCGCGGAGCAACGCCTCGGCGTCTTTGATCAAGCCCTGCTCCATGAGCACCTGCGCCAGGCTGGACCGTTTCTGGACGGCCGCGATCGCGGCCGCCTTCGCTTTGTCGAGGCCCTTTTTGGTGGCCAACGCCACCAGATAGCGCATGATGGCTACGTTTGGATCGCTCGCTCCAGCGGCCCCGAGAGCGTCCAAATGGGTGCTGGCGTCATCCCATTTTTTCTCCTGCAGTGACAGCTGCGCGAGCAACATGCGCGCGCCGGTGGCCTCTTTTTCGAAGCGCTCGACCTGTTCGTTGAGCAGCTCACGAGCCCGCTCCAGCTTCCCCTGGAGGGCATAGAGCTGCGCGATCTGGGGGCGGAGCCGTGGGTCGTAGGGCGCCAGCGCGAGCGCCTTTTCCATGTGGTCGCGGGCGGTCGCAAAGAGCTCCTGATGAGCCAACAAGCCGCCGAGCACCAGATGCAGCTCGTAGCCAGGGACCTCGCGCTTGACGGCGGTCTCCAGCACCTCGACGGCCTCGTCGACCTTCTCCCGGTTGATATAGAACTGCGCCAGTGAGAGCACCGCGTTGCGGGACGCCGGGTGGAGCTTGACCTCGTCGAGCATGAAGGTCTCGGCGGCCTCGAGCTCGCCCCGCGCCATGGCTACCTGAGCCTTGATGGTGCGGATCCCCGCCGCGTTGGCGTCAATGGTGCTGGCCTTGGCGACGTGTGCGTCGATCTGTCCGAAGAGGGTCTCGTGCTGCGCTTTGGGGGTGACCTCGAGCCGCTCCAGGGAGAGCTGGGCGAGCATGACATAGGGCTTGGCGTAGCTCTGGTCCGCCTCGGCGGCCTTGAGAAAAAACTGCTGGGCCTTGAACAGCTGGCGGTTCTGCGAGGCGTACTCGCCAAGCGTCTGCCAGGTCATCGCGTCGGCGTGCGCCTTGGCGACCTTCTCCAGGGTCGACATGCCCAGGTCGGTCAGCTCGTCGAACAGCATGACCTCCCCATAGGCGAACTGGATCGCCGGATCCTCGGGCGCCAATCGACGCCCGAAGCCAATCGCTTTAGACGCCTGATCACCCTTGCGGTGGTCGATGAAGACCATCGCCCGGGTGGCCAGGGTGTTGGCGAGCACCTCTGCAGCGTTGAGCGCGGTGACGGTTCCGGCGGCGGGCTGACCGGTGAAGGGATCGAGCCAGGCACCTCCTGCAGCGCGAACGACGAAACGCCGCAACAGGATGGACGTCTTGGCGTGATGATGATCTGCGACGTAGCCATACTGAGCCTCGACGCCCTGTGCGCGCAAGAGCGCGGCGGTCAGGCTCGCCAACTCCAGGGACCCGGCCCTGAGGCCCGCCTTCTTGCCCACCAGCTCTGACGCGGTGTTCGGCGCCGAGGCTTCGAAGTCCATGTCGGCCGACCGCTTTGGCACCCGACGCGCGACCTCCGAGACGAGCGCTGCCGGGTCCTTCGCCCAGCTCGAGGCGGCGGCCTCGAGCTCGGGGCTGGCCCCGTCGAGTCGGTCCGCCCAAGGCTCGGGCACAGCCCCGACGTCGAGCGCCTTCGCCTCACCGGAGCCGCGGCTCCCAGGGTCGGCGACGGCCGAACCCGGGAGCCCTGGATCGCGCATGAAATACCAGCCCGCGGTAGCAGCGACGGCGGCCAGCAACACCACGGCCACGAGCGCGGCGGGGCTTCGGCCTGCATCCGACTGCGCCGCTCCCGAAGGGTTGGAGCGCCCGGCGGCGGACTCGGATGCGTCAGGTGCCAGCCCTGATTGGCGCAGACACTTGGGGCAGCGCAGCTGCTCCGAGGTCTCCAAGGTGAAGCGGTGGCTACAACTAGTACACAGGTAGGCTTGAGCGCTCATCGGCCGCCAAATATGCCGGACGGCCTTCCGGGTCAAGCTCTGAGCGCAACCGCCATCTCGAATGGTCGGTTCGAGATCACCGCGGCGCAGCCAAGAGCGCGCACACGACGAGCATCCGCCGGGTCGTCGACGGTCCAACATCGAAAGGCTCGCCCCGACGTCTGGTGAGCCTGCACGGCCGCTTCGGTGAGCAGCCCGTGATGGGGGTGGAGGTCGATTCGGTCCGGCTCAGCAAGGTGTCTGAGCGCGACAAGCCCCTCTGGCTTGTCATAGAGAAGACCGAGGCGCCACTGCGTGCCAGTCGCCTGAGCCTCTTGAAGCACCCGCGGGTCGAAGGACGAGACGACCAGCGGTGTCGTCTCGCGGTCGGGTCCAGCGATCGGGTCGAGCACTCGGCGGCACACGGACACGAGGGCGCGAAAGTTGTTGCTGGGTTTCAACTCGACGTTGAGGGATTGAGGCGACGCCGCGGGACGTAGCCTCCGCCAGGCGGCGATGACCTCGGCCAGGGTGGGGATCGGTTCATGCTCCGTTCGCAGGTCTCGGAGCTCGTCGAAGGTGTGCAGGTCGAACACCCCCTCGGCACCGGTCAGGCGCTCCAACGTCTTGTCGTGAAAGACCATGGCGACGCCGTCGGCGGTCAGACGAACGTCGAACTCTACACCCGCCACGCGCTCGTCCGAGAGCGCCGAGGTGATACCCAGGAGTGTATTCTCTGGATAGTGCGCCATCGCGCCGCGATGTCCCAGGATGAGCATCGGACCGCTGCCCCTCAGGCCGTCGGTCGCCCGAGGCCGCGCGGCGATCGGAACGACACCAGGTCGGTCTGATGAAGCGTCAGGATGACCTGCAAGATAGAGAGCTGATCTTCCGGGGTCGTGCCGTGCTGCTGCAGCGCAGCGCGCAGGGTCTGGCCAGTCTCCAGGTAGGTGAAAATACGGAGCTCGCGGGAGTTGAATCGAAGGTTGTGGTGGGTGACATGTGGGTTCTGCTGCAGCACGAGGACATGGTCGAGGTAGTCGTCGAACACCTCGCGAAGCGCTCCCATATCGAACTGGGTCCGTATCCCGGCCGCGATCAACTGCACCGTCCCGTCATTGATCGGCACCACGTCGCCTGGCGGTGGATACCCCTCGAGAAACTCGTACCAGCCCGCCTCCCAGCTGAACAGCTGGAGGAACCGCTGGCGGAACTGAAACTCCACGACGCGGAAGAGGTCATGCGGCTTCAACAGACCCAGGCCCACGAGCGCCGCGCCCAGACGCCCCCCCTTGTCCTTGACCATGTCCAGCGCGGCGTTGAGCTGGGCGGGTCGGATCAGGTTCTTGTTGAGCATGAAGTTCGCGAGGAGCTCGGACTTGATGTTCGAGTTGATGTGGACCGGGACACCGCCCTGAAAATAGATCTCCTTGAGGGTAGAGCCCGACGTCATCTTCAGCTTTCCGATCACTCTGGAGATCGCGAGCTCGTAGAGCAGCTGTGGCGTGCGGATGCGGCTGATAGGACCTTCGTATAACGGCTGCTCGGGCTCATCCTCCAGGTGTCGCGGATCGAGCCCCGGTATCTTCAGGTCGCCCAGCCGCAGCCAACCGCCCTCGTCAACACTGATCTGTTCCCGAAACGTGATCGCGCGAGACTCGATCAAGCTTCGAAAGTTGTGGTAGGCGATGGGCCCAAAGACCTCGCCGAGGTCGTTGCGCACCTTGAAGGTCGCCCGCTCGTAGTCGAAGCCGGGCGGTAAGACAGCCGCCGGTGGCGACGCTGGAGCCTCTGCCGCCGCGGCGCGGATCGCGACCGCGTCGTCCACCGGTGTCGGGTCCTCGAGCTCCTCGTGATAGCCCACGTCGTCGTCCGGCGCGGGTTGGAGATGTTCTGACTCGACCGGCTGCGGCGCTGGCTCGACCGGCTGCGGCGCTGACTCGACCGGCTGCGGCGCTGAGTCCACCGGCTGCGGCGCTGGCTCCACGGGCTGAGACGCTGACTCCACCGGCTGCGGCGCTGGCTCCACCGGCTGAGACGCTGACTCCACCGGCTCCGACGCCGACGCGGCTGGCGCCAGAGCCTCCGGGTCGAGACTCGACTCGGGCGGCGGTGCACGCTGCGGGATCCGCTCCTTGATGTAGGTAGACAGCTTCCTGGCGGAGACTCGGACGCGGTTCTCGAAGAGGTAATCGAGAATCGCCTCGTGCATGTCGGTGGCGGTCTGGAAGCGATCGTCGACGGATTTGGCCAGGGCTCTTCGCACAATGGCCTGAATGCCCTCCGGGACGTAGCTGTGCTTCGCGAACTTCTTGTCGATCTTGACGTCGCGGATGTTGATGAGGGTCTGGATGTCGGTCTTACCGAGGAAGAGGCGCCGCAACGTAAGCGCCTCCCACAGGATGATTCCGAGAGCGAAGATGTCGGACCGATGGTCGATATCACCGCCGGTGACGAGCTCCGGCGACATGTAGCCGAGCTTGCCTTTCAGGGCGCTGCCCTTCGTGTCCTTCTTCTCCTGCGCCTCGAGATCCGCCCGCGCGACGCCAAAGTCCACGACTTTTACGTCGCCCTCGAAGCTGAGCAGCACGTTCGACGGAGAAACGTCGCGGTGGATGATGTTCAGCAGCCGGCCCTGACGATCGGTGGCCGCGTGCGCATACGCCAGCCCCTTGGCCACTTCGCCAATGATGTACAGCGCCAGCTCCGTCGGGATGCGCTCTTTGCGCTTGGCACAGACGGTCAACAGCTGAAGCAGATCACAGCCGTCGACGAACTCCATGACGATGTAGAATTGGTTGCCCTGAGCGCCGAGATCGAAGATCTGAACGACGTTACCGTGCTGCATCAGCGACGAGAGCTTTGCCTCGGCGATGAGCATGTCGATAAAGGCGCGATTCTTGGAGTACCCGGGGAGGATCCGCTTGACGCACAGGATCTTCTCGAACCCCTCCACACCGTGGGAGCGCGCTCGATAGATCTCGGCCATGCCGCCGGCGCCAATCTTCTCCAGCAGCTCGTACTTTCCGAATAGTTGGCTCGACGGTTCTTCCGCCACCTGACGAGACCTACTGCTTGTTTACGCTCTGCACCAAGCTGAGCACTGTTTCACAGGCCGCCTTGTCATCCGCCGACGCGCTGGCAGCATGTTCGCGCGTCTTTTTACACTCAGGCGAAGCTTCACCGCCCTTCTGGCAAGCGATCTCCGCGATCTCCTCACACGGTGAGCCACAGGCAGGGGTGCCAAATGCTACGAACAGCAAAAACATGGCGCCTAGCGTGTGCAGCAGAGGTCTAGAAGTGGTCATGCAGGCCTTTGAGTTCAATCGCCCCGGCGGGCAGCCGCCGAAGCGTCAGGGGCAGATCTACGCAGCAACACGCGGTGTGTCAATCGCTCGACGGCGCCGTGTCGACGACCAACACGGTCACGTTGTCCACGCCGCCATAATCGCGAGCGCGCTGAACAAGCACTTCAGAGGCCGCTGAGGCCGAGGCGCTGTCGTGCATGATCTCCAGAATCTCGGCGTCGCTCACGAGGTCGGTCAGTCCATCACTACAGAGCAGGTAGCGATCACCGGGACGACACGTCCAGTAGTGCGTGTCGACGTCGACCTCTTCCTGCAGCCCCAAAGCGCGCACGATCACGTTCTTGTAGGGGAAGTACGGCAAGTCCTCCGGCCGCAGCAGGTTCATACGGATGTATTCGTTGGCGAGCGAGTGATCATCGGTCAGCTGGACAAGCTCGCCGCGCCTGAGCCGGTAGGCTCGACTGTCGCCGACATGGGCCACATAGACGCGATTACCGACAAACGAGATCCCGACGATGGTCGTGCCCATGTCCTCGAGGCGAGAGTCTGAACAGGCTTGTCGGAAGATCTGCAGGTTGCCGTACTCGATAGCGCTCCGCAGACGGAATTCGTGGAAGCTGGCGACGTCTCCCAGCTCTTCCGGGTTGTCGCGGAGCTCCCCGTACAGCTGCTCGAGGCGGTCGGTGAGTTGCTGGTCCTGGTAGAACTCTTCGACGGACCTGACCGCGATGTAACTCGCGACCTCGCCGCAGGCATGTCCGCCCATCCCATCGGCGACGATGTAGATCATGTGCGGATCGAGGACGAGGCTGTCGTCCTCGTTGTGCTCGCGGACGCATCCTACGTCGCTCAGTACTGCAGCCTGTAAAGACATCGTGCTCATTTAGGGCAGAAGATCCGCGTCACTCTGGTCTTGGGAGAATGGGCCCTTTCGATCGTGCTCGCGCAGACCGCTGTAACTCTATCTCGCTGAAAAGCGTCGAAGGCGCAACTGTACTCACGGGCACCATTCCACTTTCTGCACCGCAGTAGCCATTGAAAACGCCCATGTCATCCCCCGCGCTGATGATCTTTCCGAGGCTTATCAAGGGTGTACCGACGATCTCCACACCTCGCACCAAGATCTCGGTGCCGCTCGCCGGATCTACGCGGTAGACCATCCGCGCCTCGCCCTTGAACGCCTGAAACCCGTACGACGATGTGTTCGTGGCACCGCCGGTGATGTCCCTGACGATGAGCCCCCAGGGTTTCTTCTGGCGGATCACCTCAGCCAGCAGCATCGCCTTGAGGTCGCCACGGGGGACGGTTTTGTGAGCGACGACGATGGTGTTTCCCATGCGCGCTACCGGCCGCTGGTTACCCTGGGCACGACCGTGACCATTGCTCCCCTTGAAGCCCTGGACGGGGCGCCGCTGCAAAAGAAAGTTTCGCAGCACACCCTTTTCGACCAGGGTTACATTTGTCGCCGCGACCCCCTCATCGTCGAAGGTGTAGTGACCGTTGAGGGGGACCTTGCCGAAGGTCCGCTGGGTCGGGTCGTCGCGCACTGAGATGAACGACGGCAAGATCGTCCGACCACGGTATTCGGCGAAGGTCTGGCCCTCTTCGTTGTTGTCCTGGCGGTGACCCTCGAGTCGGTGTCCGAGGACCTCGTGGATGAACACGCCAGTAGCCTTGGGCGCCAAAATTGCGGGCCCGGTGTAAGGATCCATGAGCGGCGCCTTGCGAAGGGCGCCGAGGTCCGCGACGAGCTGGCGGGCCGCTTGCACGAGCGCCTGGTCGGTGGGGAGCTGCGCTTCGGTCGGCGCGTAGGCGTTGAAGCTGCGGTCCAGGAGCATGCCGTCGGAGGCCCGCGTGTAGCCATTGATAAAGATGGCGTACAGCGGGTGCTCCGTGCGTATCCGAACCCCCTCGCTGTTGGTGAACCATCGGGTCTCGACCCGCAGATCGATCTCGATCTCTGCATCGAAGATCCGAGGGTCTTTGGCCAACTCGAGCCCGAGGGTTTGGACGAGAGCACGCCAGCGCCTCTTGTTCACGGTGAGTCGCGTTCGCTTCTCCAGGCGCCGGACCGCCGGCGCCTTGGAGAAGCTGGGCCGTTTCGGCTTGTCGGGCCGATAGACTTTCTGCCCCTTCATCTTGAGGTACGAGGAAAGAGCCTGTTTGTAGCGCAGGTCGGTGAGCAACCAGAGCGTGTGGCGCAACCCCTTGGACGAGCTCAATGGGGCGATGGCGCTGGGCTGGTAGACTCCGTCAGCGACCCACTCGACCTCCGGGTCCTCGCTGCTGTCGAACGCGTAAGAGCCCACGCGCACGTCCACGAAGGCCGCCCGCTTCGCCACCTCCGTGTTCAGGTACACGGACCCGTTCTTGCCGCTGATGCTCGCGTTGCGTGTCTCTTTGACGGCGTAGGCGATGTAGTAGGGCGCGTCGTAGTCGGGGAGGCGGAGCTCCTTCATGGAGCGCTCGAGCTCTGCAACCATCGCGGGCAAGACGGCGTCGCGAGGGGCGGTGGTCGTCGACGTCCTGGCGTGGGTCTGTTGAACAGCGCAGGCGCTGAGCGCCGTGACGAGTGCAAAGCAGAGTGAGCGTGTGAACATCTGTTGTGGCTACGCTGAGGCGACCCGCTAGTCAATGACCGACTGGCCGGGGTGGTTCACAGCCGTCGACCGAGGTGTCTCCCATCAGGGTTCACACGCCGAGGCCATGGACGTACTGGAGGATGGGGTACGGCAGACCATACCGGACCGGGAGTCCCAAGGACGCGGGAGACGCGGAACGCTGTCAGGGCCTTCCCCGAGCGACCGCCCTCGGTCGCATGGACGGCCTCGGCGGTGACGAGCACGCCGGGGCAGCGGCCACGGGGCACTACAGGTGGTAGGCAAAGAACACGCCGACCTGGACCGCGTGCTCCACCTCTTCGGACCCCACCCCGGCACAGACCCTCGAGCCGCCCGAGCCAATACACTCGTCGCCCACCAGGTGAGCGTGGAAGGCGGCGTCGACGCCGAGCCACGCGGAAGAGGCGAGCCTGAACT
>JAAZYN010000740.1 GCA_014239625.1 Myxococcales bacterium
TGAGATTACAGGCATAAAAGAAGCCTGCCACAACCGGCAGGACTTGTATGAATGAAAACTCAGCGGCAAATGGATTTAATATTAACAACGCCCCTGCAGCACCACGAACGATCTCGGGACCTGCGACGGCTCCCAGATCTGCCAGACCACGGGGGCCGGCGCGGGGTGGCAACCCTGCGATGCCCCGATCCCGGTCGCCGAAGTCTGCGATGGGGCCGACAATGACTGCGACGGCCTCGTCGATCAGGCCGACCCGGACATCGACGTCGCCGGGCTGGCGGGCTACCCCGACTGCAGCAACGTGTCAGCGGCATGCTCTGGAACGTGGGCGTGCGCGAACGTCACCGGGAGCTACCAGTGGCTCTGCTCAGCGCCCGAGCCGGCGGCGTCGGAGCTGTGCAATCTACTCGACGACAACTGCGACGGGGTGACCGACGAGGGCTTCGTCGATGCCAGCGGGGAGTACACCCAGCTGGCCAACTGCGGCCAGTGTGGCCTGGACTGCACCCAGGCCATCGCCAACCTGTCGAGCGCGGCGGGGGCGGTGACCTGTGAGCTGGTCGCGGGGGCGCCCCGATGCGTGCCGCAAGCCTGTTCCAGCGGGCATGTCTTGTTTCCGACGGCCGGCACGCCGTCGGTGTGCCTGCCCGTCAGCGCAAAGAACTGTCAGCCGTGCTCCAGCGACGCGGAGTGCGGCGCCGCCGGCGACGCCTGCGTGAACGTGGGCACCGACCCCGGCACTTACTGCGCCCAGCGCTGCGACGCCTCATCACCCTACGCCGGCTGCAGTGGAGCCACGGGCGAACAGAGCTGCTGCCCGGAGGGCTTCGTGTGCAACGACAACGGCGCTGAGCTGGTGTGCCAGCCCACCTCCGGCACCTGCCAGTGCAGCGCGCTGAGCGGCGGACTGACGCGCGTCTGCAGCGCCACCGGCAATGGCGGCGCGACGACCTGTTTCGGCACCGAGACCTGTGCGGATCAGGGGGGCAGCGTCTACGGCTGGGGGGCGTGCGATCTGAGCGCCAACGTCGAGGTCTGCGACGGACAGGACAACAACTGCGACGGCACCGTCGATGAAGGCTTCCAGAGCGGCGGCGTCTACAGCTCGGACGAACACTGCGGACAATGTGGCAAGAACTGCGCCTTGGCGTTCAGCGCCGAGACGCAGCACGTCTTCGGCGTCTGCGATGCGGGCGCCATCGGCGGACCCGACTGCGCCATCGGCGGCTGCTTGAGCGACGCCGTCGGCGGTGGGACGCCGTGCACCACCGACACCGACTGCGCCGGAGACCCGGCCGGTTCGACCTGCCTGCCCGATCGCGCTCAATGTGGACAGACCTGCGCCGGAGACGGCGACTGTCCCAACGCTGGGGTTTGTTCTGCCGGCACGTGCACCATCGCCTGCGGCGGGGACTCGACGTGCACGTCGGCCTTCGGCGCTGGCAGCGGTTGCAGCGGCGGGGTCTGCGTGACGGCCTATGACTGGATCGACCTGGACAGCCTCCCGGGCAATGGCTGCGAGTGCGCGCGAGCGAGCGGCGCGGTGGACACCCCGGACGTCTTCGACAGCTACCCGGTCCCCGGAGAGACCTACGTTGACCGGGACTGTGACGGCGTCGACGGGGATCTGGAGACCGCGCTGTTCGTCGCGCCGGGCGGTTTTGGCGGGGGCACCATCGCCGACCCCTTCGGCTCCATCCAGGCCGCCATCGACGCCTTCACGCCGAGCAGCCACAGCGCGATCCTGGTGGCCACGGGGGTGTACGCCGAGCGGATCACCCTGTCGAACGGGGTCGCCATCTACGGCGGATATTCTCAGAGCTTCCAGCAGCGCGACGTCGTGTTGTTCCCGACGACCATCGCTGGGCCCGAAGATGCGTCGGTGGGCACCACCCCAGGGACAGTACACGCGGTGGGCATCACCCAGGCGACGACTCTGGCTGGCTTCGACATCATCGGCTACGACGCGACGACGGCCGGGGTGAGCAGCTACGCCGTGTACATCCGCTCTTCCAGCGAGGCGCTGAGGATCGCCAACAACCGCATCGCCGGTGGCAGAGGCAGCGCCGGAGCGCCTGGAGCCAACGGCGACGCGGGCGACACGGGTGAGGCCGGAGGGGATGGCACGGACGCGGTGGAGTGCAATGACGACGACTGCGTCGGTGACACCAGCCTCGGCGGCGCCGGGGGGGTCAACGCGAGCTGCGGCGCCGCGACCGGGTGCCAGGGGATGGAGAGCGATGGGGGTGAAGACCCTCAGATCAAAGACAACCCCGCGCCCGCCTCGGGCTGCACCTATGCGGCCGGAGGAGAGCGGGGGCAGTACTCGGGTGGCCCCTCCAACCTGTGTAAGTACGACTTCAACCCCCCCAACGTCGCCAACGGACCGAGCGGCTCGGATGGAAGCGACGGGGGTAATGGCGCCGGCGGCCAAGGCTGCAACGACACGGACGGGCAGCTCTCTGGAAACTTCTGGGCCGGTGACCCCGGCTCCGGGGGGACCAACGGTGGCGCTGGGACGGGCGGCCAGGGGGGCTCCGCGGGTGGCTTCGTGCGCAACCAGAAGTCGGGAACCTGCAGCGTCCAGAACCCCTTCGGCGAC
>JAAZYN010000741.1 GCA_014239625.1 Myxococcales bacterium
GTAGTTGAAATAGTTTTCCCACCAATTCACGGCCCAGCTTCACTTCTCTGGTCGCCTGCTGGCGTGTCATGGCTTTCAGCGCGGTGACGCTGCTGCCGCCTGCCTTGGCCAGCGCCGCCAGGGCGTCCGGCCGCGGCCACTCGACCTTCACGTCGCCCGGAATAAGACCGCGAGGATCGATCTCCACCAGCTCGGGGCGGCCGTTGACCGGCAACATCAGATCGCGCGCGCGCGTCGACATCCAGAACCGGCGGCGAGTGGTCTGCCCCTTCGTCGTGCTGATGACCACGTCGATGGGCAGCTCGAAGGCGCTCGGCACCCACCGCGAGCTGGCTTGCTTCTGCCGCAACTTCAGGGTCAGGAGCTTGGAGCGGACGTCGTAACTGTAGGTGACGTCGAGCAGCGGCAACCCCGCCTGGTGCAGCCACTGGGTAAAGAAGCGCTCGAGGTTCCGGCCCGTGGCCTGCTCCATCACGCGCCGAAACTCCGACGTCTCGACCACCTGATGAGCGTATTTCCGCAAATACCTCTTCATGGCCTCGAAATACAGCGCGTCATCGTTCACCACCCCACGCAGCGCGTGCAAGACCCAGGCGCCCTTCGTGTAGGAGTGGGCGTCGAACATGTCGAACGGGCGATCGTAGGCGTGCGTGACGATGGGCCTCTGATAGCGACTCAATTCGCGGCCGAGCCAGCCGCGCCCGGCAAACATCTGTCCGATGAAGTCGCCCCAGCCCTGCTTGTGCTCCCGGTAGAGCGCAGAGAAGTAGGTCGCGAAGCCCTCGTTGAGCCAGATGTGCCCCCACCCACGGCAGGTGACCAGGTCGCCGAACCACTGGTGCGCCAGCTCGTGAGCGACCAGGTTCTGACTGGGGTAATCGGCCTCGCCGCGGGCGTCATGGAGGGTATCGACGGTCAACACGGTGGCCGACGTGTTCTCCATGCCGCCCCACATGTAGTCCCGGACCACGACCTGAGCGTACTTGGACCACGGATAGTCGACGCCGAGGCGTTTGGTGAAGAAGTCGAGCATGTCGAAGGTGGGCAGGAACGTTCGCGGGACCCGCTCGGCGTCCTCGCTCCTGAACCAGAAGCTGATGTCCCTGCCCTTCCAGGTCTTGCGGGTCACCCGCCAGTCCGCGATGGCGAGCATGATCAGATAGGTGACGTGCGCCTTTTCTTGCTTCCAATGGTACTGGAACCACCCCCCACCGAGGTCCTTGGGCGCACCGATCTGTCGTCCGTTGGACAGCACCTTGAAGGGCTTCTTCACGGCGACCAGCGCCTCGCTGGTCGCCGTGTCATCGGGGAAATCGTAGCTGGGGAGCCAGAACCTCGTGTTCTCGGTCTCTCCTTGAGTCCAGGCTTCCGGGTGCCGCAGCGGCCGCTTGGATGCGCCGACGAAGTGCAGCCCTTTGCTCGGCCTCGCCGAGTAGCCGACGTGGACGGTGAGGTCTCGACCTGGCGGCGCCGCTCGGGACAGCGCCACCGACAGGGTCTTGCCATCGTACTCGAAGCGCAGCGCCGCTCCGGAGTCGTCTTTCACCTCGGAGATCCGCATGTCCGCGGCGTCCAGTTCGACCCACCGCAGCGGCTTTCCGAGCGGCCGCACGGTGACGCTGCTGGTGCCGCTGATGGTCTTGCCGACGACGTCGACCTTGACGTCAAAGCGGGTGTGCCGCAGGTCGAAGCGACGATGGCGCGCGAACTGCCGAGGCTCGCTCAGCCGCGTGAACCCATGGGGGGTATGCGACTGGGCCTGGGCCGCGCGCCATGGCGAGACGGCCAGCAACCCCAAGAGGGCCAATGATAGTGTTCGCCTCACCCGTTCCTCCTCTCGAGCACAGTCAACAGCCCCTGAACAGCGCCGACGCCAGAGATCACCCAGTTCGCTTCGGTCAGGTCTTCGGGCGGAAACGTCCCCGACACCGACGCGCACCGCACACCCGCGGCCCGCGCGGAGGCAATGCCGACAGGGCTGTCCTCCACGGCGAGGGCCTCGCCGCTGCTCAGCCCCAAGCGCTCGAGGGCCACCTGGTAGGGCTGCCCATCCGGCTTCCGCCGCGCCACGTCGTCGGCCGTCACCAACGCTTCGAAGCGCCACCCCCAGCCAAATCGCTCGACGAGCGCCTCCGTGGCGCTTCGGTCGCTGGAGGTCACGATGGCGAACCGCACCTCGCGCATGGGGATATCCAGCAGCACCCGGTTCACGCCCCTCTTCGGCTGCGCGCGCTCCAGAACCTCGCGGCCGATCCGGCGCGCGTGAGCCGCGATGGCGTCCTCCAACAACTCGCTGCGACCCAGGCGCTGGAGTCCGCGGGCGAACGCCTCTCGAGTGTTCGCTCCAACCCAGTCGGGAGCCGACATCAGCGACGTCACGTCGACCTCACAGAGCCCCAGGTCCAACAGAATGCGGCGCTCCATCTCTGCGTGGAGCTGCTCGGTGTCCACCAAGGTCCCATCCAGATCCCACAAGACCGCACTGATCCGACGCGCTTGTTTCATCCACAACCGGTCTACACCAAAAAAAAACGCCGCCCAATCGAATTGGGCAGCGTTTCGTGTAAAGCGGGGTCGCGCGCGTTCTGGGGGGTCGG
>JAAZYN010000742.1 GCA_014239625.1 Myxococcales bacterium
GGTGGTGGCGGCGGCTACCGCGGCGGCGGCGGCGGCGGCGGCGGCGGCGGTCGCTGGTAGTCCACCGGACGAGAGAGGGCAAGGCTTCGGCTTTGCCCTTTTTTTCGTCGTCCTTGCTTGGGGCGCGGCGACAGAGCGCCCAGATCGTCTTCGGGGATGCGGCCGGACAGGCTGAACGTCCCGCCGGCGGATCGCTGTTAGGGGTAAAGCGTATCCAGCCGCGGGCTGGTGATCGTGCGACAGGCCGCGCGCCAGCTGCGTTGGGCGAAGGGCACGGACCCAGCCAGCGGTTGAGCACGGGTAGCTCGGCGAAGGCACCCTCGCGCGGGTGACACGCGCCGCTGGGAGGGGTGGTCGTCGGAGCCGACATGTGCGGCGTCGCGGCATGTTCGTGGCGACCGTTCATCGGCCGCGCGCCGTCGCTCTATCGCAACGTCGAGGGGTGGTCTGAAGGCGGCCACGCCGGGTTCGGCTTCGCGCGGCTGAGTTTTCCAGACGCATCCGGGGACGCTATAGTGCGACCCATGCGTGACCTTTTCGAAGCCGGTTCAGCGCTCCGGCGCCTGTCCGACGACGACCGCGCCGCGATCGCACGTTCGGGCCATCGCCGAACGTTTCGACCTGGACAGACCGTCCTGAAAGAGGGCGCCGCGGGCGACGGCATGTTCGTCGTGCAGACCGGCGAAGTGGCGCTCAGGCTGCCGTACGGCGAGCCCATCGTGCTGGGCCCGGGGACGTACTTCGGGGAGCTGTCCTTCATCAACCCGGACCACCCCCGCAGCGCCGACGTGATCGCGCGGACGTCGACGGAGCTGCTGGAGCTGGATCAGGGCAGCATCGCCGCCCTCCAGCGCACCCATCCGCAGGTGCTGCTCAAGCTCGTGCGGCGGACCTGCGCGTTCCTGGTCGACAAGGAGACCTCTCTGGTGAGCGCGCTCCGCGTGAAGAACGCAGAGCTCGAGCAGACCCTCGACTTCCTGCGCCGGACCCGCGAGGAGTTGGACTACCAGGAGCTGCTGGCCCAGACCGACGGCCTCACTGGACTGTACAACCGCCGCTGCCTCGACGAGCAGCTGCCGAAGTTCATCCGACGCACCGAGGGTGTCGGGCTGGTCATGGTGGATCTGGACCACTTCAAGCCGGTCAACGACACTCTGGGCCACCCCGCGGGAGACCTGGTCCTGTGCGGGGTGGCGAGGGTGCTCCGGCGCCACGTCCGCAGGACGGACCTGCCTGTCCGCCTGGGCGGCGACGAGTTCTGCGTCGTGTTCAATGACGTGGACGAAGCGCAGGGGCGTCGAAGGGCCGAAGATCTGAGGGCTGGGATCGAGGTCATGCCGCAACCCGGCCAAGACCACGGCATCCTCGTCACCGCGAGCATGGGCGGCGCGATCTACGAGCGCGGCGAGGCCGTCGAGGCCTTTGTGGAGCGGGCCGACGCGGTGCTCTACGAAGCCAAGCGGGCCGGGCGAAACTGCCTCCGCTGGGCCCGCTGAATCACCCGTAGGTCCGGCTCACGAACCAGAAGACGCCGAGGCCCACCGCCGCAGTGGAGCCCGCCCGGACCAGCAGGGTTCGTGGCGCGACTCTCTGCAGCCCCGCCCACAGTGGCCACGCGACCGCGACGACCCCGAGCTGACCGGCCTCGACGCCCAGGTTGAAGCTCAGCAGCGGCCCCGCGAGCTCCCCCGCCGGGAGCTCATGCTCACCCAGCACCGACGCAAACGCGAAGCCGTGGATCAGGCCAAACAAGGCCGCCACCATCCAACGGGCCCGGTGGGGATCTCGGGCGCGCCCCAGCAAGGCGAAATAGCACGCCACGCTGAGAGTCGCCCCGAACAACACCCGAGGGCCGATGTGTCCGGTGAAGATGGCCGCGATCGCCGCAACGCCGGTGGCCGTGACGACCCCAGCCGGGATCAAACGCCCGCGCCGTTCCTGCGCCAACCACACGTTCTCCGCCGCCACCCAGGCGATCGTCAGCCCGATCAGCGCCTCGATGACCGCCGCGTCCGGGGCCGCGATCCCGGTCGCGGCCAAGGCCAGCGTGACGCTGTGGCCTACGGTGAACCCCGTGACCGCCAGCGCCACCTGGCGCAACCTGACGGCTAGCGCAAGCAGGGTGAGCAAGAACACCAGGTGGTCCATCCCGCCCAGGATGTGGGCCACCCCCAACTCGAAGTAGGCCGCCGCACCAGGGGTGGACGCCGGAGAGGTCTCGCCCATGACCTCGCGCCGGCCCTCCGAAAGGAGATACTCGGACCCATCCATCCGCGCGAAGTGGAGGTGGGACGGGACCACATCGAAGAGCAGGTCGGAGCGCAGCCGGCGCGACGCCGTAAGCGAACACGCCACCGACCACTCGAACCGGACCCAGCCCTTGCCGGCGGGCAGCCGGCGCGGGGCGAGCCCCGTCGGATCGCAGCCCAACAGTCGCAGCCGGTGGGTCATGTACTCGCCCACGAGGCTGGGGTCCGCGCTGCCGAGCGCCGCCTCGATGGCGTTGTGGTCGAGCGCCGACAGCTTCAGGCGCACGGCGCCCCCCTCGTCGGTCAGGGTCCATACCTAATAGGAGACGCTGCGGAGGT
>JAAZYN010000743.1:0-1616 GCA_014239625.1 Myxococcales bacterium
CGGACGTTCTCGCTGCGCCACCGCCCCGGCTTCATCTCCACGTCGTCGATGGCGATGCGTCACAGGCCGTCGAATCACAGTGGCAAGATGCCCTTTGGAAGGCGGCCCTCGCGGGGCTGTCGGCGGCGGGTGAACACCCGGTGGTCTTCGGCTTCGTCGCCGGTCGACGTCGCACCATGACGGTGATGGAGACCGTCGTCGCGCAGCTGCTTGCCCGGCCCCAAGACATGTGCGTCGACGTCCGCGTCAGCGAGCGACGGGTCGAAGGGGGCACAGGTTTCTTTTTTCCCGAACAACCCCATCAGCAGGTCAACGTCGGCTCCGCGACCGTCATCGCCTCCGAGGTGAAGGTCGCGCTCGTCGATGTCCCCATCCCGCGGCTGGGCGGTTTGCTCCCCGAGGCCGCGCTGAAGACCTGGCAGAGCGCGCTTTCTGCGGGCCAACAGGCGATTGATGCGGCGGCCCCCCCTCCCCTGGTCGTGGATCTGGTGGCCGGTGTGGTCACCGCAGCGGACCATACGCTGCCCTTGTCGGGCCTCCGGCGTATAGGAAAAATAAAGCAAGTTGCGGAAGTATCGATGCGCCGCCATCGGACGCGATGTCGCGATGTTACCATCTTTCAGACGGACGTCTCCAGCAGCCCTGCCAAAAGCAGGCGCTCCTCGGTGTTACGAACGACTGACGGCGACGGACGTGGACCTCGGGTACGTCCTGGAACATGGAGAGCTACCCTCATGGCACCCTCAGCAAAGGTCCATTTCGGCTTGAGGCGGAGCCCGCTGCTGTGGTGGGGACGGTGGCGTCTGAGGAAGGCCCAGATGCTTCAGAATGGATCGGGCCGCTTCGAGGTCGGTAATCACGGCCAAGATCTGGCGTTTCCCTCCACATCTGGCGCACCGGAGCAGCTCAAGCCCAAAGGTTCTTTTCAACAACTCCGACCACGGAATTCGCCTGCTCGTCCTCCCCGCCCTCGGTCCCGTGCCAGCTTCGGTCTCAGCCGAACCTCCACCTCGGTCGCAGCTGCTGCTGGAGTCGCTGGGCCCCGGGGCCATCGCCACCACCTCCCGACGCCACCTGGCGTTGGGCGCAAAGACCCCATGATAGCGAACGTCATGGGTGCCAGGCGCGGGAATCAACGGCACCAGCCGGCCGATAAAGGCCAGCGGCGTGAAGAGGAAACAACGTGTCCCATTCGACCAGGGCCTCGATAAGCTGAGCTCCACCATCCCGTCGTCACGCCAACGGACCCGGGCGGGGACCACCGGCGGCCGCAGCACGTAACACAGCAGCCGCTCCAACGCCGAACGCTGGCGAGCCTTCACCGCCGTGGCGGCGTGCAACGACATACCCCGGGGACCGTCAACGCACAGCCGTGACCCGACACGCTCGCCCCGCCCCCGACTCTCTCGAGAGTGCCCCGCGTCGCGCACCGGCGCGGGTGCCGGACCCAAGGCGCTCAGATGGCGGGAGGAAGCCAGCGCCAGCTGCGCCAGAGGCTCCGCCTCCTCCGGCGGCGCCTCGTCCACGGCATCGCCTTGCCCGCACTACTGGCCTTGCCAGCGCCCTGAGGGCAGTGCAGCCTGAACCGTCGGATCCGGCTGCGCCTGCCATGGGTC
>JAAZYN010000743.1:1626-2587 GCA_014239625.1 Myxococcales bacterium
GTCCATTTCGGCTTGAGGCGGAGCCCGCTGCTGTGGTGGGGACGGTGGCGTCTGACTCCGCCGGTCAAAATGGTTGATGCCATCCTTCGGGGCTTGTTCGACCCAGTGGAAAGTTCGCGGTCTCACTCCGCCAGCGGGTTTGGCCCCTGCCAAGACGCGAGGCCGCAGGACTGGCGCGGGTCAACTCAAGGCCGAGCAACGACGGCGGGGGACAACCAAGCCAGGAGGTGACCGCGTAGTTTTCATACGGGGCGCTGTTGTCCCGCGGGTCGGTCACGTGTCGTCCGGGCCGTCCTTCACGCGCACTCTCGAGAGCTTGGAGAAGCGCGCGGCCCACCCCGATGACGCCGAGGTGGACGTCGAGACCCTCCTCCGGGCGCCTCGGCGCTGCGACGACGGGCGGCTCTCCGGAGCGCGCACGATGGCCGCGCGGACGCCCGACGGCGGGCGGCGCCTGGAGGTCCCGATGACCTCGCAGAGCAGCTCTCCGCTGTCCGCCAGGTCGACGCTCCCGTGATCGGGCGCCTCACCATCGGGATAGTCGGTTCCGTCGCGATCGCTCACTCCCACCTCCCCCCGGGCCGCGGGGTGCCGCCTTATCAACGCCGCGCACGTTAATGCCAGTGGCGATGGCCATCAAGGTGTACCTGACGATGCGTTCTTTTCGCTGGCGCGCCGAAAACTATTTGGGGAGTGAGTCGTCGGACTGTGTTCGAGACTCGAGGACTATTCGCTCCGGACGCCACGCAACGGAGCCACGACGCGTTTGGAGCCCATGATGAGGCGCACCACCCTTATGGCCGCTGCATTGACCGTGACAGCGGCGATGATCGGAAGCACTGGCTGTAGCGGCTATTCGAGCTATGTGGAGTCGGACACCGCCCTGGGGCGTGTCGTCGTCTACCGAAACGGCATCGCTTTCTACGAGAGGCGCGCCACGGTGACCGACAACCGGCTTCAG
>JAAZYN010000744.1 GCA_014239625.1 Myxococcales bacterium
AGCTGCTGCCCGACCCGAGAGAGATTCGGCTGCTCGTTCAGCTCGCCTGGCCCAGCTCGGCCCAGTTCTTGCTGCGGGTCCTCCTCATCTTCTTCTACATGGTCGTGGTCACCCGACTGTTCACCACATCCGACGATCCGACGTACCTGACGGCCTTTGGCATCTGCGTGCGACTCGACACGGTGGCCCTCTTCACGGGGATGGGATGGGGCGCCGCAGCCAGCACGTACGTGGGTCAGAACCTTGGCGCCGGCAATCGCGCGAGGGCCTACGCCAGCGGCTGGTGGGCGTGCCTGTTCAACGCAGCGCTCATGGGGCTCGTGCTGTTGATCTACCTAACGTACTCAGCTGATATTATTGGGTTCTTTGACCAGTCCCCGGAAGTGATCGCCGCAGGCGTCTTGTACCTCAAGATCGTCGGCGCCTCATACGCCTTGTTGGGGGTCGCCATCGTGGTATCCCAAGCGCTCTCCGGCGCAGGGGCGACGTTGTCGAGCTTCCTCATCGACCTGATGGTCGTGACCCTGATCCAGATCCCGGTGACCCTGTACATCTTGATTAACTGGACGGTGACGCCCCTGGATGTGTGGCTCATCATCGGCGGGGGGAACGCCCTCGCCGCGGTGGTCTACGCCGGCTGGTACCTCAAGAAAGACTGGATGGACAAGGTCGTCGCCTGAAGCGTCGAGGCGCGGCAGACCGTCACGCGCCGGGGTGTGGGTGAACCGCCCGCGTCGCTCCCATCGGCCGGGAGCCGGTGTAGGGTCACCGCCCTGCCCCGTCCGAGCGCCCGAGACGTCCCGCCCCTCGTGACACTTCCTGGCGCCAGAGCCGGCCAGGCGCGCTCCCGGGGCGTTGTCGCGAGGCCGCTGCCCGCCGCTACGGCTCGCAGCGCATGCCGGCGGCGCCGCACGAACAGCCGCGATCAGCGCCCGTCGTAGAGCTCCCCCAGCTGTCCCAGCGTCACGACCGCGGCGGTCAGCACCGCCGTCTCCGCCCGAAGCACTCTGGGCCCGAGCCACGCTTCCCGCCAGCCCAGCGCGCGTAAGGCATCAGCCTCGGAGGGATCGAGGCCGCCTTCGGGACCGACCAGCACGGCGACATCGCCCTCGAGCCCGTCCAGTGACCGGGCCAACGGAGTGCGCCCCCGCGCATAAAAGTACACGCCGGTGCCATCCTGCGGGATCTCTCGACGGAGCGGCGCCAGCTCGACGCGGTCGGTGCGGCCGCACTGCCGGGTCGCCTCGTCGGCGATGATCTGCCAACGCGCCAGTCTCTTCGACGCCTTGTCGTCAGCCAGTCGAACCACCGACCGCCTCGACAGGTAAGGGACGATCCGCGACGCGCCGACCTCTGTCAGCTGCCGAACCAGATGGTCGGTTTTTCCACCTTTGAGAAGTGGCAACCAGACCGTGAGCGCCACGCGAGGGTTCGCCCCGACCGCTTCCAGGGGCTCGCCGATGACCACTACGACGGGGCTGAGACCGCCCACCACAGCCCCGAACAGCCCACCCTCGCCATCGACCACGGTCAACGCAGCCCCGGCACCGAGGCGCAACACGCGCACGATGTGGTGCGCGGTGGCATGGTCCAAGGGCACCACGTCGCCCGTTCGCACAGGGCGATCGACGCGCACGCGAGTCACTTGGTCAGCTCGATGGCCGTCCAATCCTCGCCAAGGCCGTCGGACCATGCGTATTGCCCGGCGTGCCACACCGTAACGACGCTGGCCCCGGCGCCCTCGAAGGCCGCCCTTACCTCCTCGGTCTGCGCGGCGATGAGCCCGGAGAGTAGCAATCTGCCACCCGGCGCGAGGCACCGGACGAGCTCGTGGCGCAGGGCCAACAAGACGGGAGCCAGGATATTGGCGACTACGACCGGCCAGCCGGCCTCGACCTCGGCAAGATCAGTCGTCGCGACGGCCACCCGGTCATGCGCGCCATTGGCTTGCAGGTTGGCTCGCGCCACCGCGATCGCCGTGGGATCGTTGTCCACCCCCAGCGCTCGCTCGGCCCCGAGCAACGACGCCGCGATGGACAGCACACCGGTGCCGCAGCCCACGTCGAGCATCCGCGCCGAGCCGCCTTGCACGCCGTATACGGCGTCCACCCAGTCGAGGCACAGCCGCGTGGTCGCGTGTTGCCCCGTACCGAACGCGAGGCCGGGCTCGATGATGATCTCGCGCTGGCCGTCGAGCCGCCTGGACGCCTCCCATGGAGGGCGCACCGCCAACCGCGGCGACACCTCGAAGCCCTTGAACCACCGTTTCCAGCGCTCCCGCCAGTCCGGATCCAACGGCCGAGTCGCGACCTCTGACCCAGGATACGCGGCCAACGCCTTACCCAGAGTCGCCAACGCCGCCTCGACCTGAGGGTCCAGCGCGTACACTTTGACCCGCGCGGTCCCCGCGGCAGGGGGCCCCTGCTCCGGGGTTGCGGGGGCATCCGCGCCCTCGATCACCACCCCCGCAGGCGAGATGACTCTGGCGGCCGCACAGAGGGCCGCCAGATAACGCTCTTCGCCGGCCTCGCTGGCACGCCCCGCCTTAGACAGGGGGACGGTGACAGCGATCTCCGTCCACGAG
>JAAZYN010000745.1 GCA_014239625.1 Myxococcales bacterium
CGTCCTGCGCGGCGTGTGGCAGGTGAAGAAGCGCGCGAGCAGGTACGCTTGGACCAGGCTCGACAAGCTACTGGTCCCGGGCAACGTGCTCGAGACCAAGGAGGACGGCGACATGCGCATCCTCACGGTGGAGAACGAGCGGGGTAAGACGTTCGACGTGCGGATGGTCAACGAAGGTGGCCTGTGGGTCATCGACGGGCTGTCGTTGAAGCGCTTCTGGAGCCGCTTACGGGCTACGGAGTTGTAGTGGGAGTCTATTCGTCCTCCAGCAAGACCCTCTCCTGTGCCGCGCTGCTGGCCGCGCTGCTCGCCGTCGCCGCGTGCGAAGCCGGCCCCGCGACCGTCTACATCGAGATGACGACCGCGGCGCAGATGGGCGACAAAAAGACGTTCCTGGATGGGTTCAGCAAGACGTCCAAGGCGCTCGTCGAGGCCAACATCACTCTCACCGAGGCCTACGCGATGAACGAGTTCAATCCGTTCACGCTGTTGGTGTTCGACGCGGTGGATGAGACGACGGAATATGAAAAGGGCCAGGTCGTCGGCAAGAAGTATACGTGTCGGTCGGCGTGCGCCGTGCTGAAGGTTCGCACCAAGAAGCGGCGTCGGAAGATCCTCATGGTCAAAGAGGACGACAAGTGGCGGATTGACATGAAGGAGTTGGCCGACTTCTGGAAGAAAGAAAAGAAGAAGTGGTAGGCCAGGCCTGATGAAGCTGGCGAGTCTCGAGGTCATCGGTTGGCTCGAACGCGGCCCTGCGCATCAGCTCTTCCGGACCGATGACGACCGGCTCCTCTACCGCGTCCAGCCCACCGCGTCGCCGGAGGTGCGACGTCGGGCCAGAGAGCTGGCGGTCCAGGTCGCGGACGCGTTGGCGGTGCCTGGGGCGGCGGTTCCGTCAGGCGCTCAGCTGCACGAGGGCACGGGCGACGAGGTGCTGATCAGCCTCGACCGAGCCAGCGGCCGCTCGCTGCTGAACCTGAAGCAGCCGCTCCCTGCCGAGCTGGCGCTGGGCCTGGCGGCGCGAATCTTGGACGGGCTGCGACCTGTTCACGCTGCCGGCGTCTTCCACGCGGCGCTCACGCCCAGGCGCATCCTACTGACCGCCGACGGTCAGCCTCTGATTCTGGGCCTCGGGGCGGCCTACTTCACCGAGGCCGCGCCGGAGCACCGCTTGGCGCCATCGCTGCCGGGCTTTGCGGAGCTGTACCCCGTCGCCGGGTTGATCCCACCGGAGGTCTTCAACTGGAAGCCGCTGACGCCCGCCAGCGATGTGTTCTTGATCGCAGCCCTCGCCTACCACTGGATAACGGGCGGCTATGCTCATCACGGTGACCGCGTCATGGAGATCTACGCGGCGCTGCGCGATGGCAGACGGGAGGCGTTCCCCAAGCTCCCGGCCGAGGTGAGTTCGGGCGCTGTCCGTGCACTCGAGGAGGCCTTTCATCCGCAGCCCGAGCGGCGCCCTTCCACCGACGAGGTGCTGGCGGCCCTGAGGCCCTTCCTGGATGTCGACCTGAGGCCGCTTGTGGAGCAGGCCGGCGACGAGCTCGACTATGCTGACACGTTCGACCGGCTCGCCCCGGAAGATGCACCCGGCCCGCCCGGATCCATCGCCGAAGAGCGCCGCCAGGAGGTGCTCAAGCGTGCCACGCTGCAGCTCGAGGTGATGCGGACTCAGCGCGATCTTGGCGTTGACATGTCGCCACGCTCACTGGCTTCGACGAGAGCTCGTGGTCGCCGGTGGAGCTGGGTGATCGCCGCCGCTCTGCTAGGGGCCATCGGGGCGTTTACTCCGATGGTTTTGAAGCAGACCGATCCGCACCACGGAGCTGAGGCGACCGACGTGGGCTCAGCGGGTGAGTCCCAGAGGGCGGGCACGGCTCCACCGACGCCGGCCGGCACCCCGCAGCTCGGCGAGGCTCGTCCACAGAGCCGTGGCGCGGAGGCTCAGGGCGCTTCCGTCGACGAAGGCGCCCCGACTCTGGGCAGCCTGAAGGTGATCGTGCGGGGCCCCCGGACCACGTTCGAGCTCAAGCGCCGCCAACCCGAGATCGAGGAACGCCGGCCACGTCATCGGGATCGCGAGCCCCCCCTCTCTTCCAAGAACACGAGGGCACGCTGACATGTCCGAGCAAGTTGAAATGGATACGACCGACCGGCAGTGGCACCGGCTTCGCACCCTCTCACTGATCGTGCTGGCGGTTCTCTCGATCGGGATCGTGTTGGAGCTGACCTCGTCGGTGCTCCTGCCGATCATCGTCGCAGCCTCCATCGCCTTCGTCGTCACGCCGGTGGTGGATCACTTTCAGGTCCGTATGAAGGTACCCCGCCCGTTGGCTGTGCTGGTCGCCTTTGCGACGGTCGTCGGCGGCTTTCTGGTGTTGGGGATCTTGGTGTCGACCTCCGTCCGAGGCTTTGCCGCGCGTGCCGACTTCTACGAGGGGAAGATCAACGCGCTCGTCAATCAGGTGTCCGAGTGGCTGTCGAGCCTCGGTGTCGAGCTGGGGCAGATTGGCGCCGAGGAGTCCGGTCCCTTGTTTCAGATGGCCCAGGACGTGGCTGCCAGCACCATCGGGCTCG
>JAAZYN010000746.1 GCA_014239625.1 Myxococcales bacterium
CCCGGCAGCGCTGCGGATCCGCCGGTTGCAGCCGAAGGGCCATGAATGATCCGGGTTAGTGGTGTTGGCACCGGCACCCCGGACCTGGTGTTGGCACCCGGCACTCCGGACCGCGCGTCCAATCTCCAGGAGCTTGTCAGCCAAAGACAATGACAGCACCTCGAAAGCGCCAGCGCCCTCGGACCACGCGTCGTCAGTACCGGTGACTGATCGACGCAGCCAGGGAGTGCACCATCCCGCCGTGGCTCATGTCCCCTACTGGATCCCCCTTCCCTCTCAACAGGGTCCTGCGCGTCAAGAAGGTGACCGAGTACCCGAGGTCGACCTCGATGGGTGTGTCCCTGAGATCGAAGGGATCGGCGAACACGAACCCCGCGCCGAGGCTCAGCACGTGCGCGTCGTTGTCCAGATACGCGGTCACACCGGTCTGCCGCGGCGCCGGCGTCGGCCGATAGAAGTACCCCAGCCGCACCCGCAGCCAATCGAGCTCCGGCGGCTCCCACTCGGCACCAAACCGCGGGGTCAGGGTATCGGAGAACCCCATGTTCAACGGCGGCACGTCGCTCGAGATGTCGAGCGCGCTGCCCAACCCCAGCCCTTCGACCAGCGTGCCGCCGATGTCGACCGATAGGCGAGGTGAGGGATCTGGCGCGCGTGACCACATCGCGTAGGTGAGGTCCAGCGACAACAAGAGCTTGATCTCAGCGATGGTGTAGCTGACCCCCAGGGCTATCTCGTGGGGCGTCCAGAGGACGGTCTGCGTCACGTCGATGATGAGCGACAGCGCCTCTCCCTCGCTGACGACCACGGGCAACGTGAAGGTGAGCCCCGACTCGCCTCGGTAGGCCAGCCCGATGTTCAACCCCTCCAGGGGCGTGAAGTGAAGCCCGCCGGTGAGAGACGCTGACGGGGTCAGCTCGAGCTCGATATCGGTGCGCTCAAAGGCGCTGTTCATAGCATCCAACGCCAGCGTCGCGCCGCCCGTGATGTCCGCCAGGACCTGAGCCCCGATCCCAAACGAAAACCACTCTACCGGGCGGTAAGCGACGCCAGCGAGGATGACCAACTTGTCCTGCAGGTTCTGATACAGATAGAACTGCGGCCGGGTCGGATCCAGGCCCTGCACCCGGATGACGCGCCCGAACGGGAGGTAGACCCCCAAGCCTATGGCCACCTTCTCTTCGAAGACCCCACCCAGCGGGTAACGCCACCCCAGGTGCAGGCCGGCGTTGAGTTCCGGCAACCTGCCTGTAATTTCGCTGTCCGCGTCGTCGCGATCGATGAACACGTCAGGGACCATCAGGGTGGCCCCAGCGCCAAGGCTGATCTTCGGTTGCAGAGTCAACGCCGCTGGGTTGTAGAACAGCGCCGTGTAATCCGTCGCTCCCGCCGTCAACGCACCCGCCATGCCAACCGAGCGGCCGCTGTACCCAAACACGTCGAACGTGTTCGAGCGGGTCGGGCCGTGCATCGAGAGCACCGCGCAGCATGCCGCCACCCAACGTCTCACGGCGTACTCCCAGCCGCCGCGTCTCGTTGAGGGCAGCTTCGGGTCGCGAGGTTGGACAGCGTCGAGATGAGATCGCCGAGTAGATCGGCGCGCAGTAAGGTGGCGAGGTCTCCAAGGATGGCGGGCGTCTGCTCCTCGGTGAGGATGGAGGTCAGCACGTTCACCAGCGCGCGGCGAGCGGCGGAATCGCCGATCAGGAACTCCAACAGGCTATCGACCGGCTGGGCGAGGGCCTCTGGCAGCAGCCCACCGCCGCCGTCGTCGTCAGCCGATGGCAGCGCATCGAGAGCGCCCAGGAGGTCGAGCTCGCCATCGAGCGCGACGTCGAGCAGGAGCTCTACCAACCACAGGTCTGGATCGCTGGTCTGGAGACACCGCAACAGGCCCTGCAAGGCCTCGAGAGTCTCACCGGGCCCCAGCAGATCGCGGAGAGCGCCAGCTATCCCGTCATACGGCGGCTCGTTCAGATCGAACAGCAAGCCCAGCAGGTCGAGGATCACCTCAACGTCGAAGTCCGGCCGCGTCGCCGCCACCAGGATGTTGCGCATGAGCGCCTTGATCGCCTCGCGTCCCTGAACGCCATCGATATCGAGCCCACCTACGAGCGCTTGCACGTCCAAGACGTCCAAGACCGCGGTCAGCGCGGTGAGCAGAGCGTCATTGTTGAGCAGAGCTTGCAGCAGAGTCAGCGCCGGCGGACCCTCGCAGGTGTTCAAGAGGACGCGGGTCGATGCCATCGCAGCGGCGTATGGAGCGCCAGGCCCTTCCGACGCGATAAAGTCGATGACGTCTGCCAACAAAACGACGACGTCACCGCCGTCGTCCACCGCTCCGGCGAGCTCGCCAAGGGCCGAGAAGGTTCCTGGCTCAAAAGACCTGATCATGTTGACCAGGGTGACGATCAGATCCGCCTGAAGATCCCTCTGCAGCCCGCCCAGTGCACCGGCCAGTGCCTCGAGCTCGCCCGCCTCGACGAAGTTCGCCTCGTTCGGGTGCGTCTTGGTGTTCGTCTTGGCGAAGCCCATCATCTGGACGTGGAGCTGCAGCGCGAGCGGGCTCTCGTGGCCCGGGT
>JAAZYN010000747.1 GCA_014239625.1 Myxococcales bacterium
CATGGGGACCCCCTTGGCGTAGCCCTGGGCGACCAGATCAGGGTTTTCGCACAGCGAGGTCGGATAGTGCCAGCCACCAAAGAACCGGAGCACGATCCGAGGCCCGCTGGTCCCGTACACCTCTCGCCGCAGCATCGCGTCGAACAGCGCGTCGCGCGAGTTCTCCTCGGCCCACACCACCGCCAGGCCGCCTGGGTTGAAGCTGACGATGTCGGTCAACCCCTCGGGGAGCCCGTCGCGCGCTGGAGTGCCCGCGCCCCCATGTCCTGGGTGGGACGCCTCGTCGGTGGCCCCAGGGGTCGCCAGATGGGTGTCGGTGGAGGCGATGATTCCCAGCTCCCACGGGTTGGCCCCGAGCTGGTGGTGGATCGCGAGCCCGGCCGCCAGCGCCGGACGCACAAAGTCGCTCTTGAGGGGCAGGCCTGTGTTTCCCAGCACCGGGTTGGACAGGTTGTTGTACGGCATGTCCTCAAAGCCGCACGCCTCGTCCGGGTTGGTGTACGAGCGATCGCACTCGCTGTCGCCTTTGTGTTGAAATATCTCCACGATCGGCTCGATGCGCGCTTGCCACGCTGCGTCGTCAGCGGTGTAGCCGGCGTCCAGGTAAGCCTGCGGGGTCGTGAACATACGCCCGTTCGACAGGTTGGAGTTATGCGGGATGGCCAACACGTCGCAGCCCGTGTCGGCGTCCAGGCACTGCGCCTTGAGCGCCGCCCAGAGCCCGTCGGCGAAGGGAATATCCAGGTAGCTGATGGGGAGGTCGGGTACGTGGTTGTTCCGGAAGATCACGTTCCGATGGATGTTCTCGCTGTCCGGTGAACCGGACCACTCATACGCTACGAAGGCGGTGAAACCGCACGACGGTGCGGTGTCGGTGTTCTCTTCGGCCAGACGCTGCGTCAGCTCCCACGGCCCTTTGGCGGCGGCGAGACAGAGCTCGCCATGGTCACCACAGACATCGGGATGACCCGCGTCTTCCGGCTCGTACGCCACAAAAAAATTGAGGTAGACGTAGGCCGTCATCGGGTCGTCGCGGAACAGCACGCACTCTTGGCTATCGTAGATCGCGGAGCTGGGGTCCTGGCAGAGGCTGACGGGTCCCAGAAACTCGGCGTGGTCGCTGATCGCGACGAAGTCCAGAGGCCGCGCGAGCTGAAGCGTCCGCAGCGGCGTGCCCGCGGCGTCGTAGGGCTGGATGCCGACCTCCTGGCCACGGGCGAAGCGGTAGGCGTCTGCCGGAGTCAACCGCGTCCCCTGCAGCACCGCGTCGAGCGACAGGGCGGTGTGGACGTGGGTGTCGCCAAAGTAGGGGTTGCGTAGCGGGTTGAAGTCTGCGCACCTCGCCGTCGCGCCGCCGTCGCCACCGCCGTCGGACGGGAGCTCCGAGGCCGTGTCCAGGCTGGCAGGCGGACGCTGTGACGACGTCTCCGCAGGGCACCCTGCGAGCGCACAAAGGACCAGGAGATATGCCGTGAAACGCGGTTCCATGGGGGGAGCTATACGACGCCGGCCGCCGTCAGAGCAACTCCTCTAGAACCCGCCTCGGCCTCGCCCGCGTCGGTCGCGTCGGTCTCGCTTCATGGCCCGGAGCCGCTTGCGCAGCTTGCGTTTAACCCGCTCTAGGCCGAGCACCAGCAGCGCGCTCTGTCGAGGCGTCAGCACCTTGACCAGGGCGTCGAACTCCTTGATCCGGAGCTGCTGAAGCTCTCCGTGAGCCTGGCGCATCTGCGCGACCGCTGCCCTGTAACGCTTCATATCGTTGCTCGACGACTCGAGCAGCCGGCGGATCTCCTGGCGAGCCTGTCGTTGGGAACGCATGAAGCCCCTTCGGAGGCCGTCGAACCCTCGGATCACTCCGGCCGCGCTCTTTGCGGCCGCCGGGTCCAGACCGACCTCGGTCTGCAGCAGCTGCAGACGGACCTCATGGATCCGCTGCATCAGCAGGGCCTTGCGCGCGCCCTTGCTCTGTCCCCCTGGCCCGGGTTGGGCCACGACCGTCAACGGTATGAGCGTGAACGCCAGGGTCGCGCTAAAGATGCGGAGCACGCGGAACATCAACCGCCTCCCAGGATCTGGTCGTAAGCCTTGAGCATCGCCTCGGCCTCCGCTGGATCGTCCGACAAGTGAAGCGCATCCAGGCTGAGGCCTGGGTCCTCGTCCAGGAGCGCGAGCTCATCGTCGTCGAACGCCTCCAGCTCGACCACCGCCGCCCCCGCGGGTGCCCCGGCGTCGGCTATCATGGCCGTCGGCTGCGGTCGGCTCTCCGGGTGCGCCGTGGGTGTCCTCGGCTCGCTGAGCCACAGCGCGAGCCCGGCGATCAAAGCCAGGGCGGACATCGACCCGGCTACGAGCAACAGCCGGTGGCTGATGAGCCGTCGCATCCAGACCCGCAGGCCTGTGGCTTGTCCCGGCACATCCTTCGCTCGTTCGGCCATGCGGGTCATCGCGAAGTCGTCGACCTCGCAGGCCGTGGCTGCGAAGATCTCGGCAGCGGGCTGCAACTCGGAATGTGTTGGGCCTAACTGCGACTACGCCGCCAGCACATCAGGCTGCACGGGAGGCATTGGCACAGCCAG
>JAAZYN010000748.1 GCA_014239625.1 Myxococcales bacterium
GAACCGCTCCAGCTCGGGGACTGCGCACTCGCCCTCCGCCTCGGGAAAGGTCTCGTCGACCAGGTCCACAGCGCCGTAGAGGCCACGAGGCGTGGGTTGAGCCCCGCTCCGGTAGCGAGCGACGGTGATCTCCCCGGAGGTGTGCGACATCGTCGAGTTGAGCACCGCGGCGGTTTGTGACGGATGACAGGGCGCACACGTCTTGTCGAGGACACGAAAATCACCGGGGTTGATGAAGCGCAGGTATTCGGGGTCGACCTGGTCGAGGACGTCCCCCGACAGGTTCTTGATGAACTTGGGGGAGTCCCCGGGGTCGACGTGTGCGCGCTCGAGGTCGTAGACCCACTCGCCAGAGCACTCGGGCTCGTCGGCCCCTTCCGGGTAGGTGATCTCGCCGCCGTCGCAGATATACGCCTGCCCGCCGTGGCAGTCGGTGCAGCTGAGCCCAACCCCAGCATGGGCTTCCTCGATCCCGTCGGGCTGCCCCTTCGAGTCCAGCGGGCGGTGACAGACCAGGCAGTTGCTTCGGTGCAACACCTTGTCCTCGAGGACCTCCTTACAGCTCGGAAGGTTCAACAACAGCACGAGCAGGGCGGAGCCCATCCACGCGCGACGGAGATCACCCTTCGGCAATGATGATCTCCACCGTCGTACCGTTGCCGCGCCCTTGGTCGTCTTCGACGTAACAGTGGAGGCTGGCCTCCAGGCCGTAGAGGTCATCGATGGGCTCGAATTCGTTGGGCGGCGCGTGATTGACCGGCAGCGGCATGGCCTGATTCTCGTACCAGCCGTCAAAGGCCAAATAAAACCGGGTGGCGGCTTCGACCTCGGACACCACCTCGCCGGTCTCCGTCGTTATCGTGCAGCTCACCGTGGCGGTGGCCGCGATCCCTTGAGTGCGCAGGGCCGGCATCGTCCAGGTGCCGCCCTGAAGGCCCCAGACGACCGGACACTCATCGCCGTCGTCCATGGGCGCGTAGAGCTGCTCGATGTAGAACCCGATCTCCAACGTCGGATCCCCTTCGACGCGACCGGTCTGGACGTCGAAGGGCACCACCGCCGGATCGACAAAGCGCGTCCCAACGACCACCTCGCAAGCCGCGACGCCAAGGACCGCGAGGACCAAAAATGTGTTCAGCAGCGCGCGCATAACGGCTTTATAACAGCGGTCATGGGCCGACTCCAGGCCCTCTGAGTTTGGTTATCGCGAAGCAACCCCTGTCAATCACAGGCGAGCTCGAGCTGCGCCAACGTATCGGCGAGCGCCGCGGACAGCGCTTGGTCCTCGCAAGACCGCGCTGCTTCGGTCAGCGCGGCGGCTGCGCCGGCCGGCGCGAGCCAGCCCACGGCGAGCAGCGCGGCGGCCCGCTCCTCGCCCTGAAGGCTGAGATCCAACGCGCGGTCCAGGCTGAGCGCGGCGAGCCCCACCACCTCACGCTCGGCGGCCGCGCGCCAGCCGAGAATTCGGACGACCGGATCGAGGTCGGATACAGCCTCGCCGATCTCGGCGTCGAAGCCACCGAGCCACGCGAACGCACCCGCCGCGGCCCTGCGCCAAGCGGGGTCCTCGGTGCGCCACGCGACCCGCGCGGCGCCGCCGGCCCAGGCCAGGCCGCCGCGAGCTCCGGCGTCCAGGGCGCGCAGACGCAACGGGCGGCTCGCGCGCGGATCGTGGAACAGACGGCGCAAGCGCCGCAACAGCTGGTCGAACCGATCTCTCGACGCGGCGCCGGGGTTGCACGGGACGTCGAACTCGAAGGCAGCTCCGCGCATGACCATGCCACTCATCGCGTCGACCACCGCCAGACGCTCCGCGTCGTCGTCGGCGCCGTCGTCGAGCAGCTGGAGCAACTCTACGGCGACCCCATCGTAGACGTCCCTGGGCGCCAAACGGAGCGCCAGGCTGCGTGTCTGGCGGTCCCCTGAACGCAGCCCCGCGACGACGATCCGGTACGCGTCATCGGGCCACTCGTGCCGACGGGAGTTCAGGAGGCGCTCGAGCTCCAGCTCGATGCCCTCGGGAGGGGTTGCGTCTGACATTGGGCGACCATCTTCGTCCAATCCGGTCCCGAGTGGAAAGTCCGCCGACGCTATCCGCCAACGACTCGGCAGGCCGCAAGGCACGAAGTCCAACCTTCGCGCGGCTCACCTCGAGCCCGAGCGGCGCAGGCGCTGGGCCTGCAAGCCAGGATCATGTGCGCGAACGCTCCACCCGCTGCGCACCGAGGTGGCGTCGGCCCCGGCAGGCCACGGTGCCAGCGACGGGGACAACATGGCCCGTATCCTTTACCCTGAACCTCTATGACGGATGCGCTGCGACTCGAAGGGACACTGAGGCTGAAGGCGGCAGACCGTAACAAGTGGCTGCGTGCCGATCTGGAGTTACCTTCGCTGGACCGCTACGCGAGCGCAGGTTTTGGCGCGTTTGAGCCAGCGCATGCCCCGCAATCGTGCAGCATCAAAGAGCTGCTCGATGACCTGATGCGGGACCGACATGTGCGGGTACGGTTGACCTACGCCCGCAGCCCGATCGTGATCTCCGGCGCGGTCCCTGACGACGCGGTCAGCTATTA
>JAAZYN010000749.1 GCA_014239625.1 Myxococcales bacterium
GCTGGAGCCACGCGCTCTTCGCCGTCGCCGCCGCGATGAGCTTCGCCCAGGCCCACCACGCCGTGACGTTCGCCACGACCCCGCTGCCGTTGGGGGCCGAGCTGGCCCACATCGAGACCCTGCTGCGGGAGCTGCCACCCTACCAGACCTTGGTGATCCCACCACGCATTCAAGCGGCCCTGCCTGGTATCGAGTATCAGGGCGACCCCGTCGAGGCGGTCTACCCCGCGTCGTTTCACGCGACCGTCGTGAAGAGACGGACGGGTCTGTCGGTCCAGGTCGTGCCCCTGGACCGCTTCTTGGAGCGAGACCGGCCGGCGACCCCCGCGCTGGCGTACCTGGGCTCCACGTTGAAGACGTTCACCACAGAGGAGATCGACGCGGGGCTGGTCCCCGATTCACTCGAGCGCCCGCTGCTCACCGAGCTTCGCCGACGCTACCGTCTCGATCCGGCCCGCACCTTCGAGCAACCCACCGGGAACCACCCGAGCACCCGGATGCGGGTCGCCGCCGACAGGCGGCCGTCTGTGATCCTGGGCTACTACCGCCTCATCCCCCGACAGGAGGTGGACACGCGGAGCGAGCGCCGCCGAGCGGCGGAGCGGGAGGTGCGCGCTGTCGGTGGCGGGGAGTTACAGCCGGGCCTCACACCCGAGCCGGTCGTCGATCCGACCACCATGGCCAAGCGGCCGACCATCGGCCCGGGCAACGAACCCAAGGTCCTCGCGCTCCTGGCTCCCTACTGGCTGGGATCGAGCGTCTGGCCCGAAGGCCCTGAGCGACCTGGCGGCAAGCTCACCAGCATCGCCATCCAGCCGCACGACATCTGGGTGACCGTCTCCGGCGCCCGCAGCGGGGTCCTGGTGCTTCATCCAAGGGGCACTCAGACCACCCCCGCGTTTCGATCCGACTCCTTCGACATGGTGGTCCAGCCCGCGGCCGCGACCGCCGCGCTCAAACCCCTGGCCGAGGCGATCATCGGCAACGACCGCGGAACGTTCTGGGGTCGCTCGGCGCCACCCGTCGGGGAGCTCACGGTAGGCGCTGGTGGGGGCACGCTCGACGCCCCCACCCAACGGGCGCCGCGGTCGTCGGCGCGGTCGGTGGCGCGCATGCAACGGGTCTTCACACGCTCGGCCAGTCAGGGGATGCGCGCGCTCATCCACCTGGCCTTGCTGGCCCTGCTGCTGGTGTCGTTGGTGCAGCTCCCGCCCACCCGCCGCCTGTACGCGGGCACGGTGGCGGTCATGTGGCTGGCGTGGCTGGCTTTTGATCCGCAGCGGCTCGTCGATGGCGTCGCCTTCGTGATGATCCTGGGGAGCCTGGTGGCCCTCATGTTCTTCCGCTGCACCCGCTCGGACCCCTCCTGGGTGCGGCCCGTCGCCCTCGCTGTGGTGGTCCTGGGCGCGGCCTTTCGGCTCACCTTCGCGGAGCAGAACGTCATGGGTGCCTGGCCCTTTCAGCGCTACCACGAGCTGGCGAAGGCGACGATGGACGGCCCCGTCATCGCGGGGCTGTCCACCCTCACCGGGTGGACCCTGAACCAGGCTCAGGTGGTCGCCTCGCTCAATGGCCTGATCGCCTGTCTGACGGTCGGCGCCGTCTTCGTCCACGCCCGTTACCTGACCGGGTCGGCCAAGGCGGCCCTGGGCGCCGCGCTGGTGATGGCCGCGCTCCCTGGCCACATCCGCTTCGCCCAGAGCGAGGTGGCCTTCATCCCCAGCCTGCTGATCTCCACGACCGCATTTTCCATCACTCACATGGCCCTCAAAGACCCCTCCAGGACGCTGCGCTGGTTTGCCACCGCCGTGTTACCCATGCTGGCGGCGTCGCTCATTTGGGTCAGGCCATTGAACGTGCTCTTCGTGGGGCTCTTCGCCGCCACCGCGATCTACCTCGAGCGCGGTCGCGTCCCCAGAGCGCGAGCGTGGATCGTGGGGGGGCTGGCGTCACTGTCCAGCGGCATCGTCGCGACCCTGTACCTCTCGACGAATCACGCCGGGCAGGTGTCCAAGGGGTTGGACTGGGAGACCGTCGGCAGGGCGTTGGCGCTGACCGTAGACCCGGCGAAAAACACCCTGATCTCCACCACGGTGACCCCCATCATCGTCATGTTCCTGGCGGCCCTGGGGGTCTACTACCTGTTCACCCGAGAGCGCACCACGGCACAGGTCCCCGGAGCTCGGATCGCCGTCTATCTGTTGGCCTGGTTGGGGACGTTCTTCGCCGCCCACGCGTACGTGATCCCGCCGACGATTGAGATGCAAGCCCGGTATCACCTCCACCTGGTGGTTCCGCTCGCCATCCTGGCAGGTTGCGGCCTCCAAGCGGTGGCGGAGCGCACCACCTGGCCGCCCATAGCCACCCGCTGGCTGACCGCTCCCCCCGCCCAAACGGTCCGCCGTGGAGCCACGTCGTTGGTGATCGCGGTGGTCATAGGCTCGCCCTGGCTCCACTCCGGATTTTTGGAATCCACCGCGTTCAACGTGATGCGCGAATACACCTTCGCCGAGTCCGCCAGCGCGCAGATCCCCGACGGGTGCCGCGTCATCGAGCCGA
>JAAZYN010000074.1 GCA_014239625.1 Myxococcales bacterium
AAGCTGAACTTCTCCTCGTAGCCCGCCGCCGCGAGAGCTGGGAGCATAATGGCGCCGATAGTGATGACCGTGACCGGCGACGAGCCGGAGATCGCCGCGAAGAACATACAGGCCAGCACCGTGGTCAGGGCCAGACCGCCAGGCAACCAGCCCAGACACGCGTTGGCGAAGTCCACCAGGCGTGTGGCGATCTGGCCGCGACTCATGATGGCGCCAGCGATCATGAAAAACGGAATGGCGACGATGCCTTCCTGCTCCGCCAAGGTGGCCATCGGCTCGATGAAGCTGAAGTTATCGAGGGTGCCTGACCAGGACTCCCCGAAGATGAGCGGGTGGGTCGGGTAGGAGAGGAAGCAGGCCAGCGCAAATCCGCCGATGATGACGAACAAGGGCGCGCCAAGGAGCACCAGGACGACGACGACCTGGCCGATGAGGGAGCCGAAGATGAAGAGCCACCCCAACGCGAGTATGGCGAGCACCTTGAACAGGAGCTTCCACGGCATCAGTGGAGCCCCGGTCCCGACTCGGCGGGGACCTCGCCCCGGCCGTAGGCTCGAAACTCGGCGATGGCGGTCCCACCGAAACGCAGCGCCATGATCGCCAACGAGATGGCGATCGGCATGGTGATCATCCAGTAGCCCAGATCCAGACCCTCGATGGTGTTCTCCAGACCGATGGTCTCGTTGTAGCGCCACGCCAGGATCAGCAGAAACACCACGAACAGGAATGTCACCGTGTTTCCGATCGCGTTGTAGAGGTGGAGCTTGTCCGCGCCGACGAGCTTGCGGACCGCGTCGACCTTGATGTGACGCCCCTCCTTGGTGGCCATCGAGGCCCCGAAGAAGCCGACGTACATGAGCAACACCAGCGACAGCTTATCGTTCCAGGTGTAGTCCTCGCCGGCCATGGCGACGAAGAACCACACCAGCCAACCTCCCCCCACCAGCAGCCCCACGAGGGTGCCCCAATCACCGGTGTGGAAGGTGTGCCGCGCTGCGGGAATGAGCATGGCGGCCATGGCGACGGTGCACAGGTACTCGGGTGGGATCCAGTCGACCACCTTGAGGCACAGATAGACCGCCACCGTCGCCCACACCGCGTGGAGCCACCAACCTCGCCGGCGCGCCGCGTCGACCGTAGGTGTACGGCCATCTGACGTTCCGATCCGGTCCCGCGTTCGGAAGGCCAGCACGCAGAGCAGGTAGCAGAGCAGCGTCAGGATCAGGGGCGACCAAAAGCCGGTGACCGACTCCACCAGCGCAGGTGGGGCCTCAGCCTCCACGGGGTGACCTGCCAATTTCAGGAAAAACTTGTCGAAGGCGGTGGTCTTCGCCCGCATGTCCCGATCGATGATCTTGAGAACATACGTCAGCGCCATCACCAACAACGCGCCGGCGACCACCCCACCTTCGAGACGATGGATGACGCGATCGACGCGCGCCCAGACGCCCCGCGGCTCGTCGCCCCGGGTTGGCGAGGCGCTCACCTCCTCGGTGTCTCCCTGATCGGCCACCGTCAGCTGCGATCAGTTCTTCAGGATGGTGAGCAGCTCACGCCCCTTGGCGCTCTTCTTCAGCTTGCCCAGCACGCCGCTGGTCGCGCTCTTGAGCCGCGCGAGGTCGCCTGCACCGAGGGACTTGATCACGATGCCGGCCTTCTTGAACTGGGTGGGGATGATGGTGTTGTTCATCACCCGTACGGCCTTACGCCCTTCGGCCTCCCAAGCCTGCGGGACGTCCGTGATGATCTTCAGCAGGTCGGGATATTGCGCGGCCTTCGCTCCGAGCCCCTTGTCGCACCACGCGACGATGGCCGGCTGATAGATGTGCTTGGACAGGGTCACGTATTTGATCTCTTTGTGGAGCCCGGTCGCATACGTGTAGATGAAGGAGTTGTCGAAGCCGGTGACGACCCCGTTGTCGAGGCTCTGCTTGAGCTCTCCGATCGCGATGGTCGACGCCGCGGCGCCAAGGGCCGAGTACATCTTCTTGTGCGGCTCCGACGGCTGCGACCGCATCTTGGTGCCACGCATGGCCGACTTGCTGTCCAAGAACTTCTCTTTGTGCATGAAGTGCCTGAAGCCGTTCTCACCCCAGAGCACGAACCGTATCCCCTTGGCTCCCAGCAGCTCCTTGACCAGAGGCGTCGCTTTCGCGAGCTTGCGATACGCCTGCTGCTCGGAGTCGAACATGTACGGGGCCTCGATCAGGTTCAGCTCCGGGACGGCGTTGCCCACAGCGCCGACGCTGACGGCGATGCCATCCACGCTGCCCTTTTGACAACGCCGGACGAGCTTGTTCTCCGAGCCCAGCTTGCCGAGCCAATAGAGCTTCACCTTGATGCGTCCGTTGCTCTGCTCCTTGAAGCGCTTGCGCATGCGTCGCAGCAACTTGCCCCAGGGGGTCCCCTTCGGGGCCTGAGTCCCGACCCGGAGGACGATCTGGGGCTCCTCACCCTCGGCGGCCCTTACGTCGGGGCTCAGCCCCGCGGAAGCGAACACCATCATGGCGGATAGACCGTAGGCCAACATGCTCTTCATCGCGTAACCTCAACTGCAATCGATGCATCAACAAAAGACGCGGCCACTGTAGCCGAAACTTCCGCGACCTCGAACCCGAAACTCGAGTGGGCCCGGGTTGTCTGGCGGGCCCTCTGATTCGCCCCCCGCTGGGGGAGCCAGCGCCGCCCCGCGGGCGCCCGTCGCGCGGCGTCGCTCCTGGGCGGCCCACAGAGACGCCCGGCGCTGAGGCGCGAGCGGCGGGCTGTAGAGAGGTCGACCACTGGGCGCCACGCTCGAAGGGCTAGTCTTCGGGAAAGTAGACGTCGATCTCTGCGAGCAGCTCTTTGGCCTTCTTCTGCTCGATTCGAGCCTCCGGGGCCAACGCCGGGTCGGCGCTGGGATCAGCCGCGAGGACCTCGTCCAGGAGCCGCTTGAACAGCGCCTTGTCCTTGGCCTTGATGCCGTAAAGGTCAGCGAACAACACCTTGGTGCCGAGGTAGTTCGGGGCCTTCGCCAGTGACTTCTCGAACTGGGAGCGGGCCTTCGGGAGGTCGCCATTCGGGAACGGAATCTTCGTGTAGTAGCTGCCGAGGTACCGATACACGGCGCCATGGTTGTAGTCGGCGAAGAGCTTCTCGATCAGGTCCATCATCGCCTTGATGCGGTCCTTCTCATTGAGCACGACGACCAGGGACTTCTCCAGTCCGTACTTGCCCAGGTTGGTGGCGAACCAATACATGGCCGGAACAGCGCCCTTGTCGAGGGTCTGCAGGACGACTCTGGTGGGGCGGCGCGCACAGTATTTGGAGCGATAGGCGGGGTACTTCTGGCCGAGAGCCAGCTCCGCGTGCATCGCGCCCTTCTCGAAGTGGTCGGCCATCTTCTCTGACTTCTCGTCGTCGAAGCGCAGGTGGCCGTCAGCCAACATGTAGTGCATGCGAGACAGGGTGACGCGCAGATCAGGCTGATTGGGCTTCAACTTGAGGGCGGCCTCCATGGCCGCGATGCCCTTGCGCAGGGCTGCTTCGTCCCCACGATTCTTCCAGCCCTCCTGACCCTGAGCGACCAGCGTGGCCACCTCCCCAGAGACCGTCGCGTCGGGCTTGAGCTCCGCGCAAATCCCCGACTGCCGTGCCCCCGCACAGCCGACGACCGTCGCCGCCGCGACACCAACCGCAACAATAATCGCCAAACCGCGCATCGGGCTCCTCCTGCTTGTGCTCCGTGAGCAGCCGCTATCACGCTGACGGCGGCCCTGTAAAGCCGATACCCGCTACTTGAAGCGGATTGGAATGGTCACCCGCCGCTCGCTGCCCGAGAACTTGGGCACGCTCTGTTTGCGCAGCACACCGCGAACACACGACACGAAGGCCCGGTTTTTGAGCGCCTTCTTGCTGATGGTGATGCCACCGAGTCGACCGGAACGAACCAGGAACGACACCCGCGCCTTGCTGAACGCTTTCCCCTTGGAGCGCGTGCGCATGGCGCAAGACACCAGCTTAGGCGAGACCCGCCTGGTGATGGCGTTGATCTTCGACTGGCTCAAGCCGGGCCCCGCGCCCCCCTTGTCGTCAGGGTCGAAGTCGAACGAGGTCGACGGCCCACGACCGCTCCCTTCGACCCCGACCCCTCCTGTATTGTAGGTCTCGCGCTCGGCCAGGCGCTTGACCTTCACCGGCTCCACGGCCGCCACCTCGGTCTCCGTTTGCACCGGCGCAGAGGCCTCTGGGAGGAGCGCGATCTGCTCGACAGAGATCGCCTTCATGATCCCCGTCGGTTCGGCGTGAAGGATGCGATATACGACCCAACTCCCCAGCCCCGCCACCAGCAGCACTCCGACGACCACCAGCTTCCAGGTCCCCGACTTGACCTTGTCCATCGCGGCCATCTTGCGCTCTTGCGCTTCGACGGACGCCTCCAGCTCCTCACGCGCCCACCGCTCGTGCAGCCCGGAGTACCAGTCACGAAAGGCGGAGTGCTCGCCAACGGTGGACCACTCACCTGACGCGACCTTCATGATCTCGCTGCTGAGATCGATCTCACGCCGCGCGATACACTCCTTGAGCTCGTCGTCGTCGTAGGGTCCGTAGTCGACCCCGTCGCGTCGCGCCAACCATCGATTCTTTTTTCGCCTACGGCCCACGATTACCCGCTAGCTCCGGAAGGTGAATGCGCCACTGCCCATCCTCGCGGCGGAGAGTGACGGTGACGGGTTCCGGTTCAGGACGCCTCTGTTTGGCCTCGGCGCCGTCGTCCGGAACGTACCAGGCGAAGCTTACCGTAACGGTGGCCGTATCGCTCGTCTTGTCGATGACTTCTTTGCGCGACACGCGGTCGCCCCGAACCAACCGTCGGTAGACGAACACGTCCCACGGCTTCACGTCGACGGAACTCGACGCGCTGAGCGTTTGGGCGCGAGCGTCCAGCGCGGCGCGCGTCTCTCCGCTCAACAAGTCTTCGTACACGTGGCGCAGGTGAGCTGTCTTCTGAGCGCGCAACGACGCGTAAAAGTCCTCCACCTGGAACTCCGGGCTGGGCTCCCGACCACAACCCGCGATGAGCAAGGTGAGCAGCGCTCCAGAGAGGAGCCGACGGATCTTGAAACGCGACGACATCGTGGCGTCGAGTTAGGCAGACCCTCCCCCCGTGTCAACCTTCCGCCGGTCGAACTTGCACAGCTCCGGCGCAAATTGCAGGATGCAGCGATGATTCGGGTCCGACACATCGCGACACTGGGCGTAAGCCTACTGACCCTCGCCTGCTCGCCGGATCCAGAGCAGCTGGAGGTCGCCGCCGCGCTCGATCGGACGATCACCTCCCTGGAGGCGGGCGACATGGCGGCCCTTTGGGACATCACCGCGCCGACGGCACAGAGAGAGGTTCTGAAGCTCCAAAAAGAGGTCCACACCGCTCTGGCCGTCATCGACCAGGTGTATCCACCAGAATCCAGGGAGGACGCACGAAAGGCCGTCGGGCAGCGGCTGATGGGCGACATCGAGCTCGGGGACCCTGAGGCCGGGCCCAAGATTTTGAGACGTATCCTGGATCCCAAAGCGGTCCGCCTTGACGAGAAGGCGCGCGACGGCCTGCGCAGTCGAAATGCCACCATCGACGGCGAAAAGGCGCAGATCCACACGAGCGCCGGCGAGAAGTTTACCTTCGAGAAGACCGACGCCGGCTGGCGGTCCGGCCTCGTTATGGACCTCATCGAGCAGAGTCGTCGTTTTGACACCCTGCGTGAGAACGCCGAGCAGGTGCTCGCAGCCCAACAAGCGCAGCGCGAGGCCTGGGTCGCATCTCGGAACCCCAAGACGCCCCATGGGGCCTACAACCTTCTGCGAAAGACCCTGAGCGACAAGCCGCCCAAGGCCAAAGTGATCTATTCGCTCCTCGACAAAGCGACGCGAGCGGTGGCGCTGGAGACCCTCCAGGCCGCTCGCAAGCTGCAGCGCATGCTGCAGCGCCGTCACAAAAAGGCGCGACGCAGGGCGCTCTATAAGAAGTACGGCTTGTCCAAGTACGTCAAGCTCGACACGGACCGGAAAGTGTTCGCGCTGTGGGTCAGCGACTCGAAGTTCGTCGGGCCGGTCGGGCAGCTTGGGGCGAAGCCCGCCAGCGTGGAAGGCGCAGAGGCCTCGGGGTTGGTCACGATCGTCACCGACAAGAACACCCGACACAGGATGCGGCGCGGTGACGATGGGATCTGGCGCACAGCGGACTATGCTCCGGTGCTCCGCGAGAAGCTCCTCAGCCCACTGCAAGAGAGCATCAAGAGGCTCACCGCGCCCAAGTCGAAGCCCAACGGCAGCAAAAAGGGCGGCTGAGGGCGGGAGCGCCACGCCCTCCGGCGCTCACGGAGGGCCGCGAAGCCCCGCGGCATCCCGGCCGGCCCGCACCTCCAGGGGGCCCCGAGGGAGACCAAGGCAGCCTGATGCTGGCGAGCGTGAATGGGGCCGGAGGTTGGCGACGGCGTATGACATGACCGTCGAGCGGCTCCGCCGATCACAGCCGAAGAGCCATGAGACGTCGGGGTCAGTCTTCCCGGGGGGGGCTGAGCAGCTCGTTGACCGGGTTGACCGGCGCGCACTTCAGGGAGTTGTCCGCGCGGCGCCGGCACAGCTTGACGCGGCCCTCATCGACGGTCCCGGTGACCTTACGATAGGCCACCAGGAGGCTGTCACCGTCGTGCCAATGCGTCTTCGTCACGTAACGCTTGGGCGCGCAGCCCCCGAGCTGGATGCTCCCTGCGAGCAGGTTGGCCGCGATCAGCGCCACCGTGACGCGCCGATGTGTCATCTCGGCCCCACGGACACATCACGGAGGATGAGGCTGTCGGCGCAGCGGAGGTGGTTGCCCTCACCATCCAGGTCGCAGATCCGGATGTAATAGTGAAACAGCTGCTCCCGGTTCCCATCCGAGTCACTGATCACCGCCGCCTGCTTGAGCACGTGCTTGACGTGTCGCCCCCCCACGAGCTGCTGCTCCACCAACCACGAGGTGGGTTGGCAACCGCTCGACAGCATCACCAGCAGCCACGACGCGACCACGCGCCTCATCGCCCACCGCCGGCAGAAGCGCACACGAGGTCGGTCGCACCGTCACACTCACGCACGCACTGGAACTCAGCCCCATCGGTGCGCCGCACACAGCGCCAGAACACCACCCTCGCCTGCTCGAAGAAGCCGTAGTGATGCCAATCTTGGGTGCGCATCAACATGACCCCGCCGGGATGATGTTGCATCCCGACGATCTGGCGATCGACCAAGCATCCCGGGGCCACCGCGGTCGTCAGTGTGAGCGCTGACAGCAACCCCACCAGGCAACAGAGACGGCCGGCCGTCGCCGCACAGCGTCGCGCCGCGCCTGCCCGCTTACCCGCGCACGGAGGCGCGTGAGGGTCCCGACCCGTCGATGGATCTGCGCTCGCTGCGTTCGGCGGCAGACGCGGCATCGGGTTACTCGTCGCCCCTGAAGTCCAGGGCGACCTCGCGACAGTTGCTCACGGTACCATCGCGCACCTCGCACTCCACCAGGCCCTGCCCTCCCCCGCGCTGCGCCCAGGCGAAGGTGACGCGTTCGCCCGTGGACGTCATGTCCGTCACGAGCCGTGGGCCGACGCATCCCGCCGCCCAGCCCATGGCCGCCGCGAGGGCCACCGCGCGTACGCAAGGGCTCACGTGTCGGTCCCCAACTCGAAGGCTTCGTGCAGACAGCGAACGGCCAGCTCCGAGAACCGCTCGGCGATGACCATCGAGATCTTGATCTCCGAGGTGGAGATCATCTGGATGTTGATGCCGTTCGCGCTCAACACCTCAAACGCCCGGGTCGCCACACCGCTGTGGGTGCGCATACCGACCCCCACGACGCTCAGCTTGGCGACCCCCGCGTCGGCCTTGACCCCCCGCGCCCCGAGCGCCTCGACCACGTCGTGCATGATCCCCTCGGCTTCCGTGGCGTCGGCCTTGGGCACGGTAAAGGTGAGGTCTGTTCGCCCCTCTTCGCGCGAGGCGTTCTGAATGATCATGTCGACCACGATCTCCCGTTCGCTGAGCGGCCGAAACACCTTGTAGGCGATCCCCGGCTGGTCGGGTACGCCGATGAGCGAGATCCGCGCCTCATTGGTGTCACACGTCACTGCGCGGACGACTACCTGCTCCATGACCTCACCATCCATCTCGTAATCTTCGGCCACGACCCATGAGCCTTCGCTCTCGTCAAAGCTCGACCGCACGTGCACCGGGACCAGATATTTGAGCGCAAACTCGACCGACCGAGTCTGCAACACCTTGGCTCCCATGGAGGCTAGCTCGAGCATCTCTTCGTAGGAGATCCGCTCAATCTTGCGCGCATTTCCCACGATCCGTGGATCGGCTGTGTAGACGCCGTCCACGTCCGTGTAGATCTCGCAGACGTCGGCCTCGAGCGCGGCCGCGAGCGCTACCGCGGTGGTGTCGCTGCCGCCCCGCCCCAGCGTAGTGATGTCTCCACGCTCGTTCATCCCCTGAAACCCGGCGACGACGCAGACCTCCCCCTGGCTCAGCGCGTCGCTGAGGATGGGCGCCTCGATGCTCGCCACTCGAGCTTTGGCATGGACACCTTCGGTGCGGAGTCGGATCTGATGGGCCAGAAAAGAGCGCGCCTTCCCTCCAGCCTCGTTGATGGCCAGGGCCAGCAGCGCGATGCTCACCTGCTCGCCGGACGCGACGAGCACGTCGTACTCGCGTCCGAAGGGCTGACTCGAGACCGCCTGGGCCAACGTCACCAGCCGGTTCGTGTCGCCCGCCATGGCGCTTACCACTACGACCACCTGGTGACCCGCGCGGCGCGCGGCGAGGACCCGCTGGGCGACGTTCTGGATCCGGTCGGTCGACCCTACCGAGGTGCCCCCGAACTTCTGGACGATGAGGCTCATCCGCTCGTGCTCTCCAAGCCTTTTTAGCGGCGGGAAGTGTAGAGGGTGCGCGGCCTGAGGTCGAGCACCTTCCAACCGTCACTCTCTCTCGTCAGCACGATCACGGTCGTCGTGGTCGCGTGTTTGATGGTGATGCGGGCTTTCTTGCCGGGCACGAGCCAGACGACAGGCCAGAACGGGGTCGGCGGGGATGCCAACGTCGCGGCCAGGGCGCTCCATGATCGGTAGCGCTCGGGAGCGTTGAAGACGTTGGCCAAGCGCTCCGCGGTCCAGTGGGTTCGCTCGGGAGACGGCAGGAGCTGAAGGAGCCCCGCATAGTCCCTGCTGCGGATGGCCCTGCTGAGGACGGTGAGGGTCTGAGCCGGTGTCGCTGCGCGGTCCAGACCGAGGACGCCCTGCTGAATCTTCCAGCCCTCGGCCCCGCGTCTGACGATCACGCGACCAGACGGCAAGGCCCACGCCGCCTCGCGCGACACCTCACGGGCCTCTCCGACGGGCAGGTCGCTTGTCGTCGGCCATGGCAGGCCACGTTGAAGGGCCGCCTCTGACAACCATTGAGCAGCGGCGCGTTGATCACCGTGCTTCAAAGCGGTCACGTGCGCCGCCGTAATGGCAGCTGGGGTCGATGGGCTCGCGGCGGTCGGGCACGCGCCTGCGAGGAACGCCAGCGACACGAGGGTCGCCGCGGCGCTGAGAGCATGTCGCGAGGGGTGCATAGGTGGCTTCATATCACAGCACGATTGACCGGCATGCATAGCGCTGGTAGCCACGCAGCGATGAACGGGTGTCACCAGGGGTTTCTTTCCGGAGTGGTCCTGTTGGACCGCTCTTGGTGGCGCCGCGTCACGCGAGCGCGGCGCCAGCGTTCGACGACACCGCTTGCGCGATGGTCTGACGCCGAGATCACCGCCGGCGTCGTGGGGATGTTTCTGTGGGCCCTCATCGCCGGATGTTCCGAGCGTCCGGCGCCAAAGCCTCCCGATCCGATCGCCATGGCCGCTCCGGCGGCCTTCGCCGATCACGACAGCTGGCCCGCTCTGGCGTCGACCGAGCGCATCGACTTGACGGGGCGCTGGCGGGTCGACGCGCACATCACCCAGCAGGGCGCTGGTCCGCCGCTGCGAGTCCGTGCCGAGGTCAGCGTGGTGTTCGACCGTCGCGGCGAAGCGACCGTCGATCCGGCGAAGACCCAGCTCGAACCTGCAGCGCTTGGCGCCCCGCCGCGTAATGGCTGGCCGCATGGGATCATCGCTCGGCTGACTGAAGCGGCGCGGCTGGCGAGGTGGCTCGAGGCGCCGCCAGAGCTTCCCGCTGGCTGCACTGTCGCCGAGCGCAAGGTCACCGCAACATGGAGAGCGGCCCCCTCCAGCGGGCACCGTTGGCTCAGCGCGACCGTCGACGGGAGGAGCGTGCTACAGGGCTGGCTCCAACGCGGCCCCGGCGGACAGCTGATCGGCGGCCACCTGACCGCAGTTCGCTGGTTCTCATTGTCCGGCGCGTGCGCCTTCGAGCAGACCGAGCGCTACGACCTCACGCTCGACAACGACTGACCCCGGCGTTCGGCCAGGTGCGACCACCTCGTGCCGAGGCCGTCTCCTCGAGAGCTTCGTCAGCGCGCGTGGCGCCATGCGGCGAGGCGACCTCCAGGCCAAC
>JAAZYN010000750.1 GCA_014239625.1 Myxococcales bacterium
CGCAGCGGTTGTATGCAGCGCGCGGGGGAGATCGCCTTCTACTCCATCGTCGCGATCATCCCTTTCATCGCCCTGTTGATGTTCATGCTGGTGTGGGTCACGACGAACTTCAGCGAGTCCGATTGGTCCCCGGACGACGTTCGGCGGGCCATCGAGACCGCGTTGCCGAACCTCCTCCCGGGCGGCCGGCAAGGTGCGCAGGCGGAGCGAATCGCGGCGAGCCTGGTGGACGATCAGGCGGCGCTGGGGTGGTTCGGCGGCGCCCTCCTGCTGATCACCGCCAGCCTAGCCTTTGGCGCGGTCAACCGTGCGCTGGCGGCGGTGTTCAAGAGCCGCGCTCGGGGGCGTCTGAGCTCGATCTTTCTCTTCTCGGTGCTCATGAGCGGCATCGGCCTCGCGATATTTCTCGCGCTCAGCGTGATCGCGGCGTTGGGTAGCGGCGAGGCCACCGAGCTGACGACCTCGGTGGGTGAGCGTGACGTCCTCGTGCGCTTGACCGCTGACCTCATCATGATCTTCGGGTTTGCTTACCTGCTGAAGTTCGTGGTTCAGCGTCCCCTGCGGTGGTCTTCGGTCATCGCGGGGGCGACCTTCTTTGTGGCCTGTTTCGAGGTGGCGCGGGTGCTGTACGCGTTCTATCTGACCAGCGTCGCTCAGCTCAACGTCGTCTACGGGTCTCTGGCGGGCACCATGGCGACCGTGCTGTGGTTCTATTACGTCGCGTTCATGTTTCTTTGTGCCCTGTGTCTGGTTCGCGTGCTCGACGACCGCCTGTATGATGCGAACTGATGGCCGACCGGGACACACCCACACCTTCCACTCCAGCGACCGCCGACGACGCTGCGGCCGGTCCGGGGGAGCTCGATCTGGCGCCCGATGGCGGTCTGGAGACGCTGGTCGACCTGCGGGTCCCGATCCACACCAACAGGACCAGCACCACGTTGCCCCCGGTGGTGCAAGACCCCAACCACGTCCGCCTCGAGCGCATGCTGGCTCGACAGCACGAGGTGTATGGCGTCCCGACGCCCCTGGTGGGTCGTCGACAGCAGCTCGAGGCGGTCTACGACGCGGTGCGCGCGAGCGTCAACAGTCACGCCTGGCGGAGCATCGTGGTCCGCGGGCAGCCGGGCATGGGCAAGACCCGGCTGATCGCCGAGCTGTTCAGCATCATCGATCCCGTGCGGCGAGGTATGCGCGTGCTGGCTGTGTCCGCCTCCGACACAGAGCCCTCTGATGGGCTCGGGATCGTGTCCCAGCTCCTGCGCCAGCGGTTCGAGATCGAGGCGAGCGACAGCGACGAGGTCGGCTACGACAAGGTGCTGACCGGGCTGGGCGCCATGGTCGACGAGCGGCTGGTGACCACCGCCGCCCGCCTGCTGGCTTATCTGGCTGGCTTGAAGGCTGCCGTGGTGAGCACCGGCGAGCGGCGTCTCGACAACCTCATGCGCTTTCATCAGCGCGCGGTCGCTACCTTGTTCAACCTGTTGCGCCACGACGCCTCCGCGGAGCCCCACGTCGTCGTGATCCATCGGGCGCAACACCTCACCCCGCGCGCCATCGAGCTGCTCACCCGCGCCATGGGAGAGCTGGAGACCTCGCCGATCACGCTGATATTGCTGACCACGGGGAGGCTGCCGCGTGTGCTCGCTCCCCGAGTCGACGAGTGCATCGATCTGGAGCTCAGCCCCTTGCCGCGTGGGGACATGGAGTCCTTGGCGCGAGCCCTGTTGGTGCGAGTGAAGGCCCCGCCGGATCGACTCGTGGCCGATCTCGTGGATCGGTCTGCCGGCAACCCGGGGCTGCTCGAGGATAACTTCCGTCTGCTCATCGAGCGCGGCGTGGTCGTGCCGAGGGCCGAGGGTCCGTGGGAGCTGGTGGCGAGCACGCCAGCGGACCCCGTCCCGGAGACCGTGGCGGACGTCTCGGCGGCGCGCGTCAACGCGCTGAGCAGCACCCTCAAGGAGATCCTTCAGTGGGCGGCGGTGGTCGGCCCCACGTTCTGGAATACGGCGGTCGTCGCCTTGTCCAGGGCGCACCCCGAGGCTGCCAGTACGGGGGGGCGGGATGTGCCGTGGGTCACCGACAAGCGCCGGCAGGTCATCGAGCTGGAGCTCGACAAGGCCTTGAAGGCTGACCTGATCATCGAGTCACCGAAGAGCTCGGTGGCCGGGGCCCGCGAGTATACGTTTGCCACCCGGGCCTCGTGTGAGGCCTTCTACGACGGCCTCGACCCCGCGCGGCGACAACAGCTTCACCGGATGGCCGCGCAGTGGTTCGACACCCTGGACAACCCGGTGGGCGCGGGGGCCGCTGAGACCGCGCGCTGGTCGGAGGCTGTCGCCGGGCATCTGGAGGCTGGTGAGCGCCCCGAGCGGGCGGCGCACTATCTCTTGTCGGCTGGAGAGGCGGCGGTCAGCACCTACGACTTGAGCAGAGCTCAGGAGCTCTTCCGACGGGGCGTGGCGCTCATCGACGTGGACAACGCGCCGCTGTTGGTCCGCCTGCTCCAGGGTATGGGTGATGTGGAGCAGCAGCGCGGCGACTTTTCGGGTGCGCG
>JAAZYN010000751.1 GCA_014239625.1 Myxococcales bacterium
CCCGGGCACACCCAGCCGGGCCATGACCACAGCCCCGCCGCTCACGACCGGACGACTGGGGACCAGGACTCGACAGCGGCGACCCGCCGCATCGCGCGGGGTCCGCAGCCGACGTGAGCCACGTCCGCCCGCGCCGCTCCTGAGCGCATCGCTCTCCGAGGTCTCTCGACGTCGTATGAGTGAGCCGGACGGCCCCCGCCGTAACCGAGCGACTTGACCGATCTGCGGGGTCTTACGATTCTGCCCGTGAGGTCCTCAACTACAGGCTCCCGTCATGCGATACATCTTTGACTCTCTCGTCATCGGCAGCGGCTCGGCGGGCCTGACGTATGCGCTCCGCATGGCGGAACACGGCCAGGTCGGCGTCGTCACCAAGCGCGCCCTCGAAGACTGCAACACGCGCTGGGCCCAGGGTGGCATCGCGGCGGTCATGGACCCAAACGACAGCTTCGACGCCCATATCGAGGACACCATCAAGGCCGGTGATGGCCTCAACGACCCGGAGGTCGTCAGGATCTGCGTCGAGGAAGGACCCGCCCGGCTGCGCGAGTTGATGGAGCTCGGGGTCTCCTTTGACCGGCACGGCGACGATCCCACCAAGGCGTTGCACTTGACGCGCGAGGGCGGCCACTCTGCCCGTCGAGTCGTGCACGCACGCGACATGACGGGAAGAGCCCTCATGCGCTCGCTGCGGGCCGCGGCGTTGGCCCACCCGAACATCACCATCCTGGAACACCGCCACGCCATCGATCTGGTCGGCAAGCGCCGACACGGGCTAGGCGGCGACGATCGCTGCCTGGGTGCGTACGTGTTGAACGCTGCCACCGGGGAGGTGGACGTCACCCTGGGCCGCTCGGTGTTGTTGGCCACCGGCGGCGCGGGCAAAGTCTACAAGTACACCTCGAACCCGGACCTCGCCACCGGTGACGGGCTCGCGATGGCCTGGCGACTGGGCGCGTCGATGGCGAACATGGAGTTCTTCCAGTTCCACCCCACCTGTCTGTTCCACCCCGAGGTGAAAAACTTCCTGGTCACCGAGGCCTGTCGAGGCGAGGGAGGGGTCCTGCGGCGGCTCGACGGGCACGCGTTCATGCCCGAGTATCACGAGCTCAAGGACCTGGCCCCCCGCGACGTGGTCGCCCGTGCCATCGACAGCGAGCTGAAGAAGTCGGGCGACCCCCACGTGCTGCTGGACATGACCCATCTCCCGGCAGAGACGCTGGAGCACCACTTCCCCGGCGTGCATGGAAAGCTCATGTCGCTGGGCATCGATATGCGACGACAGCCCATCCCGGTCGTGCCCGCAGCTCACTACTGCTGTGGCGGAGTCCACACCGACGGGCACGGACGCACCTCGATCCCGGGACTTCTGGCGGCCGGAGAGGTCGCCCACACGGGCCTGCACGGGGCCAACCGACTAGCCAGCAACTCCATCCTCGAGAACCTCGTCATGGGGCGCCGCGCTGCGCTGATCTCCGGCGAGGTCCAGTCCAGCGTGGACGAGGCGCTGTTTGGGCAGGTCCGCAATTGGGAGCCCGGCTACGCGACGGAGCCCGATGAGAAGGTCCTCATCTCTCAAGCCTGGAAGGAGATACGCAGCCTGATGTGGAACTACGTGGGGATCGTGCGCTCGAACAACCGACTTCGCCGCGCGATGAGCCGACTTCAAGTGTTGCGCACGGAGATCCGCGAGCACTACTGGGCCTTCAAGCTCGACCCCGACCTCATCGAGCTTCGCAACATCGTCACGGTGGCCGAGCTCATCGTGCGCTGCGCGTTGATGCGGCGCGAGAGCCGTGGGTTGCACTACACCCTGGACTATCCCGAGCACGACGACGCCAACTTTCTGAGAGACAGCGTCATAAAGCGCGGGCTCCTGAGCTGACCGACAGGGGCGCCGCTGACTACCCCTTCACCGTGTCGCCCGTCGGGAGGATCCAAGCCGCTCCTCCCGCCATGATGTCGGTGGGCCAACGAGGATGACCCGGAGGCAGACGAAGCCATCCGACGCGCGTGGCTCGCGGCGCCCTGTGCCGACAAGGGCCTCGCCTCTTCGCGGCGCGAAGACGAGGCGGCTCTTCGGCCAGCCACGACGCGTCGAGACACAGCGCCAGAGATCGCTCAGGAAGGCTGCGCCGTCACCGGTCCGGCGAGCTCGTCGAGCCACCCGACGAGCGACACCAGCGGGAACGACAGCAGCGCTACGAAGCCGACCATCACAGCGGCCACCGACGCCCACAAAAACAACACCACGTCGGCGGCGGTCGGTGACGCGGGCTCAGCCGAGCCTTCCTCCGCCAGCCCCAGTGTCTTGCGTACGTCCGCGACGGTGCGGCTCATGTCCACCCCGGCTGCGCTGCCGGCGTAGAGGTTGGTGCTCCGGCGCCCGCGAACAAAGGCTCGAAACAGGCGCCTGGGAGCGTGCACGAGACCTTGCGCCATGACCGCGAGGTTGAGGCTCCAGGCGGTGACGTTGGTGCCACAGCCGGTGGCCAGCTCCCAGGCCCCGCCCTCCCCTTCACCGGTCATGTCCGTCCCATAACCCGTCAC
>JAAZYN010000752.1 GCA_014239625.1 Myxococcales bacterium
CAGCGCTGCGGATCCGCCGGTTGCAGCCGAAGGGCCATGAAACATCCGGGCTAACTGGCTGGCGACCGCGCGGCACGCCTCAAAGACGCGAATCATAGGGGTCGAAACGCGACCTGGCGCGCTCGCACGGTCGTCGGCGGTGTTGCTCGTGGTCGGCGTCCCACCCGTGCGCCAACCCCTCGCGCTCCGGCGAGCTGCGGTGCCGCCTCGTCATCTCACGTCCATTACCCCGATGGCGTCCGTCAGGCGGCGCGCCGCACCTGCCCCTTGGAGACTGCGGTGATCCCGAACTCGGCGCGGATGTCGTCCAGATCGCGATCCCAGTACCGGTTCCAGTCGACGCCCAGCATGCTCTGAGTCGCCGCGCCGACGGCCCAGCCTTTGGTGAGCTCCTCCAGCCGAGGGTTTCGGTCGTCGAACTCGAACAAGAAGGTGTTCAACAGCCCGCCGGCGAGCAGCAACATCCCGAGTCGGGCCGGGAACTGGCTCAGATAGAACGCCTGCAAACCCAGCTCGCCGGCGACATCCGTGCCAAAGCCGGTAACCACGTGCCACACGTCGTGGGTCTCGAACAGATGCTCGAGAATCCACTCGTCCTTGTTGGTAACAGCACGATCTCGGAACAGCTCGTCCGGATCGATCCCTTCGCGGGCCACGAAGTCCGCGAACGTCCGCCCCAAGGTGCCGTTCGGCAGACGAGCCAGCGCCCCAACGTCGATTCGCAGGCGGTGCCAGTTTCGTAAGCCCTCGGCACCTGGAGCGCTCGACGCGAAGGCCTCGCGGATGGGACCGAGGACGTCCTCGGTCTTGTCGAGCGCGTCAGCCAGGCTGAAGACCACGTCCAGGTCCCGCGGGTTGCGGACGAGGCTGACGAAAGCGCGACCGAGCTTGAGCGTATCGGTGGCCTTGCGGAAGCGTTGAAGGATGGGATGGGTCGTGCCGTTCATGAGGAGCTCCTTGTGGGAAGTGCTATGCTATAATGTGAGCAACGGCTCAGTTTTCAACTCGCGTCCAGAGGAGCCTTGATGATGGAAAGAAATGTACGTAGAAAGCCATCGCAGTCGAGGTCGAAGGCCACGGTTGAGGTGATAGTCGAAGGTGCTGCTCGCGTTTTTGTCGAGCGAGGATTCGACAGCGCCACGACCAATCACATCGCCAAGGCGGCGGGCGTCAGCGTGGGGTCCCTCTATCAATACTTCCCGAACAAGGAGGCGCTCGCGGCCGAGCTCATCGACCGGCATCTGGCAGAGCTGCTGCGCCTGCTGACCGAGAAGCTCGCTGAGGTGGCGACGCTGCCGGTGGTCGCGGCGCTGCCGGCCATGGTTCGGGCGATGTTCGACGCTCACAGCCACGAGCCTCAGCTGCACCGGGTGTTGATGGAGGCCGGCTCCAGGGTCGGGATGGATCGGCGCAAGCGCGAGGTGCTGCGGCAGTTCCACGCGCTTGCCCGGCTATACCTCGAGTCTCACCGGGACGAACTGAAGGTCCGCAACCTCGATCTGGGCGCCTATCTGTTGGTCTTCGCGATCGAGAACATCATGCGGGAGATACAGGCGGCGCCCCCACCCTGGCCGCTCGACGACGTGGTCGCTCACGTGGCCGCTATGTGTGTGGCCTACCTCGACAGCGACGTCGTCGGTTGAAGCTCAAGGGCGGGTCCGCAGAGGTCTCGTCACGCGACCGGCGGCGCCTCGCTGTCTCTCCTCACGGGCCTGGCTCAGCGTCGCGCCGGGGGGGCTCTCCGGGAGGGGCCATGGCCGGAAGCCGCGGCGGTCGAGGCGTCTCGCCGAGCGGCCCCGAAGCGGCCCGCGTCACCAGGTCCCCGTGCTGGGCATAGATGTCCACGGCTCGCGAGGCGCGAGCGCCTCACCGTCCTGAAGCAGCTCCACGCTGATGCCGTCCGGGCTGCGAACGAAGGCCATCCGTCCGTCGCGTGGGGGGCGATGGATGACCACGCCGCCATCGCGCAAGCGCTCGCACACCGCGAATATGTCGTCGACCGCGTAGGCCAGGTGTCCGAAGTTGCGACCGCCGGTGTATGCCTCAGGGTCCCAGTTGTGGGTCAGCTCGAGCTGCGAATCGATCTGGCCGGGGGCCGCGAGGAAGATCAGCGTAAAGCGGCCGCGTTCGCTGTCCCGGCGTCGAATCTCCTCAAGGCCGAGAAGGTCGCAGTAAAACCGCAGCGAGGCCTCGACGTCGCTGACCCGCACCATGGTGTGTAGATATCGCACGAGGTAATGTCCTGTTGGAAGTAGCGTTGCGTATTCGAGAGCGTTTCGGTTCGGATCAAGGCGCGACGACAAAGGGCTGGCCTCGCCAATTCGAAGAGGAGCACCCCAGAGGGCTGAAAGAGCCCCGAGTTGCGCGGCGAGGCTCTCCACGCACAACCGTAGTCGCGTGTTCGCACCATGCGTCACAGGCAGCGCCGGCAGACTAACAGGTCGTCGACGTCTTGAGCACCCGACGGCGCGGTCACCCCTGTCTGAGGTCGCGGGTGCCCCGTATGAAAACTACGCGGTCACAATCCTGGCTTGTTTGGCCCCTGCCGT
>JAAZYN010000753.1 GCA_014239625.1 Myxococcales bacterium
GCTGCGGGAGGTGAGGCGTGACCCCCATCGTCCACGCCGCGCGACCGAGATCGACGGGGCCCGGAACCGTCACCCCATCATGACGCGGTTGCGCCCTGCTTTCTTCGCCTTGTAAAGCGCCTTGTCCGCGCGCTCGACCACTGCGGCCGAGGGCGCCCTGCGGGTGTCACCAGAGGCGAGCCCAAAGGAGGCGCTGACCGAGACCTGGGTCCCGCCTTGTTTCGTCGGGCGACGGGCCTTGGTGACCTTCTTGCTCTTCTTTTTGGGTCGACTCGGCCCGCGCAACGTAAGCCTCGCGTCGGCGATCGCGGCGCGCGTCGCGTCGACGACCTCGCGCACCTGCTCGGCGGTCTTGCCTCGCCACAGCAGGGTGAACTCCTCTCCACCGTAGCGAAACGCCTGCGCCCCACCCTTGGTGGCGCTCAGCACCGACGCCACCAGGCGCAGCACCTGATCGCCCACGTCATGGCCGTGCTTGTCGTTGAACGACTTGAAGTGATCCACATCCACCATGGCCAGCGCGTAACGACCCCGCAGGCTCGCCAGCTCCTCGTTGAGCGCGCGGCGCGACGCGAGCCCCGTCAGCGCGTCGCGATAGGCGAGACCGTAACCCGTCTCCACGATGGCGAGCCCAAGCGCCGCAGCGCCGGCGGCAAAATACAGCCCCGTCGCCGCCGACCCCGGCGGGCTCATGACTCCGAGCCAGGCCGCAGCCGCCACCGCTAGCAGGCCGGCGTCCATGGCGGAACGCAAGCGCACCAGACGGACCCCCAGGACCAACAGGGCCAACCCGAACAACACCGCGCTCAGCTGTCCCCCACCGGGGTTGGGGAGGGCCTCGAAGATCGGGCGCGACGCCCACATCACGAGGTCGGCGCCGAAGACGTCGAACAGCTTCAGCGACGCGCCGGCGCACGCTCCCACGAGAGCTGTCCGGAGGGCAGCCCTCAGGGCGCCACCTGCTCGCATCGGGAGCACCCCGATGGCCAGCAACCACAGCGGCAAGGCCCAGCCCACGAAGAGTCGCGCCGACTCTCCCGGCGCGCCGGACGCGGGCATGCGCCCGCCCACCACGAGGACTTCGAACGCCAACGCCAGCAAACCGAGCGTCATGGCGGCGCGCATCCGTCCGAAGCGGAGCGCGATCGCGCCGCCAATGATGAACAGGGTCCGCGCCACGATCGTCAGCGGGCCCAAGGCGCTGTCGGACAACCACGTGAAGTGCACCGCGGCAAAGGCGGCGGCCACCACCAAGAGTCCGGGCAAGAGCGGTGTTCGGGTCAGGGTCTGCGCGAGAAACATCACGACCGCTAAACGGTAGGCCATTGTCGGCGACCCGCAAGAAAATGACGACCGCTGAGGAGACTGTCGGGATGAAGGCGTCGCGCCCGTCAGCCGGCAGCCACCACCTGATTGCGCCCCGAGGCCTTGGCCTTGTAGAGGCGGTTGTCGGCGCAGGCGATCAGCTCTTCGCGATTGTCGACGCCGTCCTCGCCCCACCCGGCGGCGCCGATCGAGATCGTGACAGCGATGTGAAGACCGTCGTGCACGAAGTCGTGCTCCGAGATCGCGACTCGCAGACGCTCAGCCAACGGGAGAGCGGCCTGGAGGGTCGTCGCCGGAAGGACGATCGCGAACTCCTCTCCGCCGTAACGGCAGAGGAAATCAGAGCCGCGCAGGTTCTGCTGCATCAAGCTGGCCAGCTCTCGAAGGACCGTGTCCCCAGCGAGGTGACCGAACTGATCATTGACCCGCTTGAAGTGGTCGACGTCGACCACCAACATGACCAACTCGCTTTCACAGGTCCTCGCGAGGCGGAGCTCCTGGGTGAGGTATTTCTCGAAGGACCGTCGATTGGCCACCTTGGTGAGGGAATCGAGAGCCCCGGCCTCGTGCAGGTGCTGCAGAAACGACAGCTCCAGATTACCCGCGGCGAGGAACTTGATCGTCGCGGCCCCGATGAAGATGATGTCGCCGTCGGCGAGCTTCTTTTTGTCGACCGGCTCGCGATTGAGATAGGTCCCGTTTTTGGACCCCATGTCTTCGATGTAGACGCCGTCGGCGGTGACGAAGACCTTGGCGTGTCGGCGGCTCACACCGACCTCGGCGACGGTCATGCCGACGGCGGGCTCCCGACCGATGATGACGGGGGAGTCGCCGATGTCCACCATCGACCCCACGTTGGCGCCTTCGATGACCACGAGCCGTGGTCGCGTCTGGTCCGCCGCGGCTTGACGCAAGAGCCCGCGCAGTGGGAGCCGGGTCGTCTCCGACAAGGCATCCAAGTCCGCAGGCCCCGTGGCGAGCTGTGGCTCGTCATCCGTTCGTGGCACCGACGGGTCCCTCCTTGGCGGTGGTGAATTACGGCGCTCCTGTCATAGCACAACATTACGATGGATTGCATCCGCTCGCCAATGCCGATGACGCCCCGAGACCCGTGACCCGGGCGTGGCTCGGCGAGCGCGCGGGCGTTCGCCTGCACGCGTCGGACCTTGGCTCCCATCGTGCCGAGCTTCGACTGGAACACCACCGACTCTAGCTTC
>JAAZYN010000754.1 GCA_014239625.1 Myxococcales bacterium
GTTTGGCGTCGACGTAGAAGTCCGACGTCTTGCCGCTGGAGAGCACGATGCGGCCCCACCGGACCGACAGCCGCGTCAGGAGCGCCAGGAGTTCGTCGTGGGGCTTGCTCATGGTCCGCTCCTTGGCGTGTCGCTCGACCGCCTGCGTCAGGCGTTCTCGGTCTTCTGCACTTTCTTCTTCATGGACTTCCTCGAGCGCTTGCCGGACGCGCTCGAGGGCTTCATCTCGCTCAGCGCCTCATCATCGGTCTCTACGATTTCCAGTCTGGGTTCGCTCGGAGTCGGCTCTTCCAAGGCCATCTCGACCTCCGGAGCCTCGTGCCGCTCGAGCATGGACTCAACGCGGCGGGCTCGGTGGCGCGCCACGTGTCGTGTGTGCCGCGACGCCCGCGCCGACTCGACCGAGATCCCGGTCTTGACCTGCCCGGCGATGCGCCCACCCGCTTGAAGGGTCAGCTGCGGCGTCCTGATGTCACCCTTGACCTGCGCCTTGGCTCCGACCTCAACCCCATCGCTGGCAGCGACGCGGCCGACGACGACACCGTGGAGGATGAGCCGCCGCACGTGCACCTCTCCTTCCACCACGCCCTCGGGACCGACGGTCAGCTGAGCGTCGCCGACCACGCTCCCTACGATGTGACCGTCCACGTGGACGTCGTCGCTGATCTCGACGCGTCCATCGATGCGGGTCTGCCCTCCGACGAGGGCGCTCTGGTAAGTGGCGCGCACGTCAGCCGGTCATGTTGATGTTGCCTTTGAAGGCAGCGCCGTCGGCGATCAAGATCCGGGGCGCCTTGACGTCCCCGATGAGCTTGCCGCCGCTCTTTATTTCGACCTTGTCCGACGCGGTGACGTTGCCCTCCACGCTGCCGGAGACCTCCACCGACGCCGAGTCGACGCTGGCCTCCACGCGCCCGGAGGTGGCGATGGTGACCTGGTCTTTGGTGCTGATGGACCCGCGGACGGTCCCCAGCACGGTGACCGAGTCCGATCCGCTGATGTCACCATCGATCGAGATGTTGCTGCCGATGACCGTTTCGCCCATGTGAGTTCCTCTAACGCCGACCCGAGCCGATATGACGCGGCAGGGACAGGGGCATGTCGAAGCGCGCGTCGACGCGCGCGCTGGGATGAATTGAGATGCGCGGTGAATCCACGGTGCCCGAGAGGCGCGCCTTCGAGCCCAACTCCACTTGGCGCGCTCTTACTCCGCCGCTGACGTGCCCATCGAGGGCCAGCTTCGCCGCGGTGACGTCACCGTCGACGCTCCCGGAGTCTGCGACCGTGAGGTCGCCCTCCAGATGGACATCCCCGTTGACCGCTCCATGCACCGCCAGCTCGCCGTTGCCGGAGATGCTGCCGGAGAGCCTGGTGTCGGCCCCAATGGTGGTCGTGTGTCCGCTCATCGTGGGGCCGGTGTAGCCCTTGGCAGACGGCGGTGTCAAGCCGTATTGCAAGCGTCTTACAAGGGCGTGCTCCGTCTCAGTGGATCGCGCGATCCGCCACCAATCCGGTGAATCGATCAAACAACGTCGCGAAGATTCCGTCGAGGGCCCAGGCTGTCCAGAAGCGCTCCGTTGGGATGAGGCGCCGGGTGCGATCGGCCGGATCATTGATGATGACCTTGCCGTCCTCCAACCCGCGGACCACGACCCAGTGTAGACCCACCGCTGAGGGCATGTCCCAGATGACACTCGAGGTCACCAACACGACCACCGGGCGACCAGACTCCAGCGTTGATCTCAACGCGATGAGTGACCAGACCTCGCGAGGCACCCATGGATGCTCCGGGGTGACGGTGTCGAAGTTCACCCCGCCGGCGAACGTGTTGAGCGTCGCCTTGAGGACGTCCGGGGGGCTCGCGCCTGGGTCGTAGCCCGGGAGGCTGAGGCGGCGCACCGGGAAGCGGTCCCAGGACCAGGAGCCGAGCCGATCACGCAGCTCGGACAGCCCCGCACGGCTCATCGGGTCGTTGTAAGCGCCGATCATCATGGCCGCGGAGGTCGGTCCGCAGTTTGCCTTGTCACCTATCTGCTGGATGAGGGGCACATCCAGCTCGGGGACGTCGGCCTGGGCCATGACCGGAACGCACATCAGCCCCAGGATAGTGATGATGCCTATTGCCCGACGCACGAATCCACCTCCCGCCAATCCGCAGGCGCACGAGTCCCCTGGAGACCTCCCGTGGTCCTTGAAAACTCGGTCTCCCTGAGTTCAACCGCGGGTCTGCGGCCAGGATTCCCGTCGGCGCAAAAAAAGGCTCGTCGGCGCGGTCATGCAGGCGACAGGTTGCTCAACCGCGAGGCGCTGGTCGCGAGTCGGTCGCGGCGCTGCCAACCCCGTCGGAGCCCCTTCGGTGGCGGCGGACGGTGACCCGTCCATGGCCGCGTTCGTCTGCGCGGCGCGCCTGGCCGCGGTCAGAAGTTGGTGTCTGCGCTGGCGCCCGGCGCGCCGGTCCCACCGCTGTTGCCCAGGGCAGCGCCGCCCGGGCCACCGCTGCCGCCAACTCCTCCGGGGATGAACGTGTTGTCCGACG
>JAAZYN010000755.1 GCA_014239625.1 Myxococcales bacterium
CACGGCCGACGTCACGGCCGACGCCGACACGACAGACACCTCCCCGGACACCGGTCCCGACATCCCACCGCCCAACGAATGTGCGGGCGCCACCGACGGCGACGCCTGTGATCCGAGCAGCACCGCCGTAGAGTCTGGTTGGACCTGCGTGACGGCCAACAGCTCTGGCGCCAGCGCGTGTCGCGTGGCCTGCTCCACCGACCCCGACTGCGGCGCGGACACCTGCGTCGTCCCGCCAGGCGCCAGCGATGGATTTTGCGCTCCGAGCGCCTGCACCTCCTCCTTCGGTGACGAGTGCGGTGTCGGCGCCAAGTGCCTGGCGACCACCGTGGCGCAAGCGTGCGTGTATGACGGGGTCGGCGTCGACAGCGACAGCTGCTCGGGCCAGGCGGAGTGTCAGAAGGGGCTCTGGTGTATCGACAGCGCCTGCACCACCCCGGACTGCTCCACCGACGGCACCACGTCACCGTGTCTCGAGCCTCCGCCGCCGGCCTCACCCGTGCCGTGCCTGGGCTACGAGCTCGCCGGCGGCGCCGTCGCCGACGCCGGCGTCTGCCCCACCGCCTGCACCGGCTGGGACGGCTCCGAATGCGCCGTCGGCGAATGGTGCCTCCCCCAAAACGATCTCAGCGGAGGCTACTGCCAGCCAGAGGGTGTCGCCGGTACAGGCGAGCTCTGCAATGAGACGACCGACTGCATAGCCGGACACATCTGCGCCGGCGGGTCATGCTTGCGAGCCTGCGACCCCCTGGCCAGCGGCGGGGCGCCTGGTGACACCTGCCTGGGTAATCTCTGCGAGGCCTTCAATCTCGGGGGGACCCCCATCGCCCTCGGAGGGTGCACCGTGGGCTGCGACTACCACAGCGGCGGAGCCGGGTGCGCGAGCGGCAACGCGTGCATCATGGACGAGCTGACGACCAGCTCCAGCGACGTCTGCTCGCCGGTGGATATCCCCAGCTTCCCGTTGGCCCATCAGGAGTCCTGCGGCGGCGCCCAGGATCAAACCTTCTGCGCCGGCAACGGGATCTGTTGGGGTGACACGTGCTGGCACTACTGCGCAACGACAGAGCAGGCGTTGGACACATTCAACCACCCGGACTGCCCGCCCGAGGTGTTCTGCCAGGACTACGGGCAAGCCGAGGTAGGCTCCTGCGTGCCCACCGAGTGCACCCTCGGTGTCTACGGCGCCGCGTGTGACTCGAGCAACGCATACGTGCGCTCCGACTTCCTCTGCCTCGACGACGGCACAGGTACCGACACCGGCGAGTGTCGCCTCAAGTGCGACGCAGGCAACCCGTGCCCGGTCTCGTTTGCGTGCCTGTCGGCCGACGGGGGGCTCACCAATGGGTTCTGCGGCCCGACCACCTGCACGGACTCCTTCGACGACGCTGGGCAGTGCGGGCCGAACGCGAAATGCTCGGGCTGGAGTGGTCCTGGCGCTTCGCGCTGCGTCTTCGCTGGCTCCGGAGCGGTGAGCGAAGCCTGCTCGGCGCAGTCTGACTGCGCAGCTGACCTCTGGTGCATCGACGGGCAGTGCACGGCGCCTGAATGCTCCGCCGACGGAACGACCCTGGCATGCAGCGACGGGGCCGAGAGCTGCCAGCTCTGGGAGAGCAGCCTCGCCAACGTTGGTTTCGCCGACGCCGGAGTGTGCGCCACGACCTGCACACCCTACGCGGCCACCGAGTGCCAGCCGTCGGAGTGGTGCCTGCCCAACTACCAGGATCAGACCTCGGGCACCTGCCTGCCGCTCCAAGGCGATGAAGTCACGCCGGGTTCGACCTGTTCCACCAGCGATGACTGCACCGACGGTTACGTGTGCATCAACATCTGCGTCCGCGCCTGCGACCCATCGGCCTCCGGCGGTGCGCCTGGAGACACCTGCTTCGGCGTCGGCGAGACCTGCGATGGCAGCGTCACCTTTGGCAGCACGGCGCTCGACTACGGCGGCTGCATCCCGACGTGCACCTTCCACGAAGGGACCCTCACCTGCCCGGCCGGTCAGCACTGCCGTTTCGGCGAGTTCCTGCAGCCCCTCGGCAACACCTGCACAGCGGCGAGCCCCTGCCCCACCGGCTATGACTGTCTCGACGCGGCCCCGCCGGCGGGCGTGCCCAGCGTAGACGGGAAGTGTTACGGCGCGATCGTCGACTATTGCGCCGACGACCCAGGCGACATCAACGGCTTTCCCTTCCCGCTCGATCCCGCTGCGGACTGCGGCACGGGCTACAGCCCCTCGACCTTCTGCGGCCCCAATGCCTGGTGCACGGGTAACGCGGACACCGGCTACGACGGTAGCTGTGCGTACATGTGCGGACTCCTGGAGGCTGATCCCGACGCCGACTGTCCGACCGGGTTGGTGTGCATTGACGCCGGCTGGGGGTACTACTTTGGCGAGTGTCAGCTTCCGTAGATCCCTGATTCACCGTTGGCCCACGCGTTCGAGGCTGCCGCCCGCCATGGTCGCTAGTGTCCCGTATGGAAACTACGCTTACATAACCCTGGCTTGTTTGGCCCGTACCGGCGTTGCTCGG
>JAAZYN010000756.1 GCA_014239625.1 Myxococcales bacterium
AACACCGAGTTCAGTGAGGAGAGCGCCGGACTATTGGGCGGCGCGACGCTGCTCAATCACGCGATCCGGATCGCGGCCGACAACCACCTTCAGCGCGAGGTGACGCTGGAGGTCCGCGAGCGCCTCCCCTTCGCCGATGAGCCCTCGGACGATGACATCAGCGTCAAGGTCAGCGCCGCCGAGCCGGCCTGGCAGCAGTGGACGGCCGCGGACATGGAGCGCGCTGGTCATCCGGTGGTCCACAACGCCTATCGGTGGTTCATCGATCTCGGCCCAGGCGACAGGCGCGAGCTGTCGGCGGACTACGCGGTGAAGATCAGCGCGAAACACGAGCTGGTCGGCGGCAACCGGAGGGAGGGCTGATGTCGGCCTCGCCGGTGCCGTCCCTGTTCGCGTTGGAGGCGCCGATCGTGGCCGTCACCGTGCTCGAAGACCGGGCGTCGGTGACTCGGCGGGGCTCTGTCGTGCTCCAGCCGGGGGTCGCCCGGATCGAGGTGCCCAGGGTCGCCCCCGTGCTGGTCGACAAATCGGTGACCGTGTCCGTGTCCGCCGAGAGCCCCGTTCGCGTCATCGACGTCCGCCCACGTCGACGCTGGGTCACCTCCCTGGAGCGGGACGGAGAGACGGACCCGGATCGGGGCGCCTTGCGAAAGGAGCTGCGCCAGCGTGACGAGGCCTTGAACCGGCTGGACCAGCGCCGCACCGCGCTGCGCGCCAGGCTCGCGGCGCTGGGACGTCTGGCCGACCGAACCGCCGATGACCTGGCCGAGGACGTGTCCTGGGGGGCGTTTCCGGTGGAGACCGCGGCGGCGGTGGTTCGGGTCGAAGACCAGCAGTCCGCCCTCGTGTCCGAGCTGGTGACGGTCGAACGTGACCTTGGACGCCTCGCAGCGGATCGGGCGAGGTTGAGCAAACGGCTCGACGTCACCGCGTCCCCCCAGGAGTTTCAGAGCGCCTGGCTGGAGATCGACGTCGACGCCGACGCCCCGTGCCAGGCCCTCGTGCAGGTCGAGTATCTGGTGCCCTGCGCGGTGTGGCGGCCGTACCACACGGCCGAGCTGGAGCGCGACGCGGGCGTGGTCACCCTGAGCACCGACGCGTGTGTGTGGCAGCACACCGGCGAGGATTGGACCGATGTGGCGTTGACGTTGTCGACCGCGCGAGCGTCGTTGGGCAGTGATCCACCCGAGCTGAGGCCCGACCCGTTGCTGGTCCGGAAGCGTCGCGATGTGATCACGGTCGCCGCCCGCAGCCAGACCGTCGAGGTCCTGGCCGGTGCGGGAGCGGGGGCGCGAGCCCAGGGTCTCCCGGGCATCGATGATGCGGATGAGGCGCAACACCTCCGCGCGCCGGATCCGGTGACCATCCCTTCGGACGGCCGACCGCATCGCGTTCGGATCGGCGGCTTCACGAGCGACGCCGACGTGGAGCGCGTCTGCGCTGCGGAGTTGGTGCTGGCGGCCGTGCTCGAGTCACACCTGACCAACGTTGGCCCAGCGCCCCTGCTCGCGGGGCCTGTAGACCTGGTGTTGGATGGTGGGTACGTCGGCCGAACGTCCGTGGGTTACGCCGAGGTGGGTGAGCGTTTTGCGTTGGGATGGGGCCCTGATGGTGACCTCCGGGTGTCCCGCGACGAGCAACGTCGCCACACCGACGCCAAGGTCTTGAGGGCCTTCGAGACCATCGAGAAGACGGTGACCTTGCGGCTCAGCAACCTGAGCTCCACGCCGCGGGTCGTGGTCCTCAAGGAGCGCGTGCCGGTGTCGGAGCTGCCCGACAAAGTGAAGATCGAGGTGGACGCTGACGGGACCAGTGACGGCGTCACCCCCGATCGGGATGGGATCCTGCGCTGGGATGTGGAGCTGGGCCCCTTCGGGATGGCGACGCGGACGCTGGTGTACGCGATCCGCAAGCACCAGGACGTGCGCGGCTTGTGACAGGTGGGGAGCCGTCTTCGGGCTGCTCTCGGTTCGCCGTGGTCAGCCCAAAGGACCACTCGCCGCGCCGGGCAGCCCTGCGGATCCGGCGGTTGCAGCCGAGGGGACGTGAACCATCCGGTTCATCGGTCGCCGCTCAGCCAGTGGCCGCAGCCCGCAGCGCGTCCATGTTGCGCTTGAGCACCAGGGCGTTCTCTTTGCCTTCGTAGTAACGCCTGCGTTCACCGATTTGAACAAAACCAGCGCGCGCGTACAAGGCTCGCCCCGCGTCGTTGGATTCGCGGACGTCCAGGTAGATGGAGCGGGCGCCCTGGCTGGCGACCCGAATCATCACGCCCTCGAGAAGCTCCGCCCCCAGACCTTGCCGTCGCCGCTTCGGGGCGATCGCCAACGTGAGGATCTCGGCCTCGTCGACGACGAGCCACAACAGGCAGTAGCCCACAACGTCTCCGCTCTCGACCACGTACAGTCGCGTGTGCGGGCGTTGCAGTTCGGCGGCGAGCGCCTCCTCCGTCCACGCCTGCTCCGCGCCTTCACGCCGCGGAAAGCTGGCGGCTTCGAGAGCCGCGATGGCCGTCAAATCCCCAACTGTCCC
>JAAZYN010000757.1 GCA_014239625.1 Myxococcales bacterium
GGCTCCCGCTCCGGATCCGGCTCGACCTTCGCGGCACCCGCCATGAACAGGGTCGCAGACCGCTTCTTGGCCGCCGAGGGGCCCGAAGCCTTGCCGTCGCCGAGAGCCGCTCCGGCGCCCGACGCTGGGGCGGCGTCGGTCACCGTCTCGGCGCTCTCGGGGCTCGGTGCCGTCGTCGCTGTCTTCTCTGGGGGAGCGATTACAGCCGCGCCCATCTCGTCGGTGAGCAGTGCCTGGAGGGCTGCGGCGAGGGCCGCGCCGTCTGCATAGCGACTGGCGGTCTTCTTATCGAGAGCTTTGAACGCGAGCCGCTGGAACGGTTTGATGTGCGCCACCTTCGAGTACCGCAGGCTCAGCGCGAGCGGTTTTTCGAAGATCTGACGTTTGAGGGTCGTGGAGGCGGTGGCTGATTTCATGGTCGGCGCGAACGGGGCGCGACCGCGAATGCCTTCGTACAGCATCGTCCCGGCCGCGTAGACGTCGCCGCTGGCGCTGCACGGCATGCCCTTGCAGTGTTCGGGCGCCATGTACACCGGGTCACCGAGAAAGGGCTGGCGCTTACGTGTGGACGAGTACGCTGGCAGGACGCTGGCGAGCCCCCAACCGTAGACCTGCGCGCGGTATCCATTGTCGTCACTGGACACGCGCACGAACTCGCCGGTGAGGGCCCCGTGAGGTTCTCCGTTCAGAGCCAGCGCGACTTGATGGACGATCTGAGCCGTCGTGACGGCGTCTAGCTTCTTGTCGGCCTCAGCGAGCTCCGAAAAGGACATGTCGCCCGACAGCCCAGCGGCAAGCCAGGGGCGGCCGTCCTCGATGCCGTGATCGGCCCACGGCTTCGCGAACGGCGACTCGAGTTGACGCGAGGCCTCGACGATCGCGCTCAGCGCGGACTCGTCCACGTCGAGGCTGCTGTCGAGCATCAGGACCAGAACCGATCCGCCAGCTCCAGAGCCGATCCAGAGCTCGCCGCAAGGAAGCGTCTTGCGTTTGTCGTCCAGATTGTACGGGCCGGCTTTCCCGCTCATCCAAGGTACCGCCTGGTAAGGGTGGGACAAAACTGTAAACGACCACCTGAAACCGCGCAACAGCGCGTCCGTCATGGACCACACGGACACCTACCGGTGTCGCGGTGCCCCGAGGACCAACCTGCGCGTCGTGGCGGCCCGCTCGGAGAACGGCGCCTCGAGCCGCAGCGTGGTCCCGCGCTCGCGGCCACAAGCCGACATCATCGTGACCGCTTCGCGTCGCTCCATTGGCACGCCGAGCGGCGGGCGGTACTCTCGTCTCGTCGTGGTCGCGATGACGCTCGCGTTGCCCTCTACCAGGCGAACGAAGCCCGCTCGGCTCCACGACGTTGGTCAGCGTATCCGTCCAGGCCGCTCTCGTGCTCAACGTCCTCAAATATTCTCTTGTCGTGACGCTATGGATGGCCCTCACGGTGGGCTGTCCGCCAAGACAGACCGTCGCAGCCCCGTCCGATCCGGTGGGTGTCCTGACCGCGTGGCGCGACGCGTTGGTGGGCGGTCGCGTGGAGGACGCCTACAGCCTCCTCGGCGCTGACCTCCGGCGCCGCATCACCCTCGACGCGTTTCGCGTTCTGTACGCGCGGCAGCGCGCCGATCTGCTGGACCAGGCCAAGAGCTTGTTGGCGCAGGCCGAGACGACACCGCCTTCGCAACGGGCCACCGTGGTGATCGGACAGACCACCGTGCGCCTGGTTCGAGATCCTTCAGGCTGGCGGTTGACGCGACCGGTCTGGCGTTCGGACGGGGAGGGGCGTCAGAAGTAGTAGGCCAGGCCAAGGGTAGCGCTGAAGCCCCCGCCGCCGAAGTCAATGACCAGGGAGTCGGGTTCGTCGAGGCCCTCCTGGCCGGGCGTCGTGAGGGCCACCCCGTCGTCGGACACCCAGTTGAAGAGGAACCCGGTACACGCGCTGATGGAGAAGCGATCCGAGAGGAAAAACTCCATCACGAACAGAGGCCCCTCCACCAGCAGCTGAAACACGTCGCCCTGAGCGTCTTGGTTCAGCGCCTTGTTGATGGTCTCGGAGTTGTAGGCAACCCCAACCCGCAGGCCGATCCCCAGATTGGCATGCAACGCTTGGGAGAAGTTGTAAACGATGCCCAGAGACGAGGCGATGGACGTGCCGAACTCGCCACCGGCGCTTACGTCTTTGAAGAACAGCCGGAACCCTGCGGTGAGGTTGATCCCGAAGTCCGAGGTGGGCCAGAAGCGAAAGGCGACCCCGGACACGCCGCCCAGGGAAGTCTCCATGCCGACGCTGAGGCGGCCGTTCATGTCCTTGGCGCTCACCGGCTGGGGCGTCGCAGCCACAGACAGCAGCAGCGCCAGGGCGACAACAGAGGGGGGCGGGCGCGGCATTCGTGGGGTACGGAGGGCTGTCACCTGCACAGGGTCGATGCAGTCACGAGCCTCGTCAAAAAACGCTCTCGTGAAACCTCTGGCCCTGATGGTTATACTCGGGCCATGAATATGTGGGAATTGCTAAGGGCCTGCGTTCTCCTCGT
>JAAZYN010000758.1 GCA_014239625.1 Myxococcales bacterium
ATGGGGCCAACGTCGACTGCACCCTCATGATCGAGGGTGGTGTCATCATCATCGTCTCCATCGACGGCGAGGGCAGCGGGGAGATCTCGGTGCTGTGGGATGCACAGGGCGAGGATCCGTCCGGCAACGTCACCACCGAGACCTGCCATGTCGCCGTGGAGGGCTCCGACGCTGCTGGGCCGACCTGCCTGCCGGGCTTGGAGCTCAACGAGGATGGCGTGTGCGACAGCATCTACGCCTCCGGTGGCGGCGGGTGTGCGACAGCTGGGGGTGAGACCCCGTGGTGGCTGCTCGCGCTGCTGCTCTTGGCCCTGGCTGCGCGTCGGCGCCGCCTGGACGCGGCGCCCTGACGGGGGCGCTACACGCTCTCCCCGGAGCGCCTGGTCGCGCGCGGCGTAGTCTGCGCTACCGAGCGTGATGGGTGAGGGCGCATGGCCCAGGGTCAACCGCGTGCTGATGGTGCCTTTCCGGCGTTGGAATGACATTGGCCGTCGCTTCGTGGCCGAGTCCCGGACTCGCCGCCCCTTGACGACGCTGTTGGTGGAGTAGCTGCCGGCGCCTCTGCGTAGTCACGCTCGAGATCCCAGCAGCCGTCACCTTTCGGGGAGGTCGCCGGGCTCCCGGGGTCTGATGGGTGCGCTGCTGTTGAGACAGCGTTGGGCGACGTACGCGCAGCCCGCGTTTGACGAACACGGCCTCCGGAGCCGTTGCTGCGCTAGGGTATGCGGAGTCTGGTATCTTTCTTGCGTTCGTTCGGGCCACCGACAGCAACCCCTCGACCAGGAGACCGACATGTTCCTCCGACGCCTTGCCCTGACCCTGGGCGCCTTGGCCTCCCTGACCACAACCCAGGCCTGCGACTTCTCCAACAAGACCACCGTCGGCTCCAAAGGTGAGATCTCGTTCACCCCATCCAACTGCGGCCTTCTGTTCGGCGGATGCAGCTTCAGCCGGTCCCTCCTGGTGGGCACTACGGTGGACATCGCCATCGAGGGCATCGACCAGCGCTCTGGGGTAGAGCTCACGTCGACGACCGATGTCCTGACCCTCAGCAAGCTGACCACGACCTCCTGGCGGGCGACGGTCGTCAAGCCAGGTGAGTCGCGGCTCGAGGTCCATGTGGACGGCGCCTTCTCCGATTCGATGGTGGTCGATACGGTCGAATCCCGGCTGGAGGTCAACGTCAGCGGGGCCACCGAGGTTACCCAGGGCGTGCCGGATGGTGACCGCAAGTTCGAGCTCGGAGCGGACAAGGAGGCCGTGGTCATCCTCTCGTTGAAGGCCGCCGACGGCCTCTCGGCGATGGGCAGGTCCACCATCACCATCACCGGCAACGAGGGCGTCTTCGTGACCGACCAGAATGACTGCGGCGAGAGCAACGAGGACGGCTGCGACAACGCCCTGCGCATCATCACCGTCGAGATCGACACGGGGCTCGAGCGGACTGACCGCTACGTCGACTGGAGCGCCGAGGGCATCGGATCCCAGCGCATTTGGTTCGAGCTCGCGCCGTAGCCTGCGTTCATTGCGCGCGGCGGAACGACGCCCTTTGGCTCGCTGGGGTGGGTGTGCCTCACGGGGTCCTGCGCGACGGCCGCCCAGCCTGCATGGGACCCCATCGAACACCCGGGTCGACCGTGGTCAATCGGACCGCCGTGAGCCGGGAGGTCACCGCCTCTACGGGCGGGCCTGCGTCGGCTACGCCATCGGCGCCAGCGGCGATTTCCTTGCTGCCAGGTCGAGTATTGGCCACTATGAAGTGTCTTCGCTCCATCTCGTCCAAGCACGCAGAGGGACCCAACCGGCGATGCAGGTGGTCGACAAGAAATGGAGGTGGCTCGGGCTGATAGTGACCTTCGCAGCCGGCGCTTGCCTGCAATTCCCTGCCCCGATGGTCGCACCCGGTGACTTGCTAGATAGCGGTGCTGCGGTGGAGGTCGAGGTCGCCGACACCGACTCTGGTGGTGACGCGTCGGCGTCCGATTCGTCCGAGCCTGTCGACGTCCCCGCTGATCTGGACACGGTCGACGGCGGGCCGAGCGACAGCGACACGACACACTCCTCGGCCATACAGCCGGCGCTCAACGCCAGCCGGGTACAAGGTGTCGCCCCACTGGCGGTGGTCGTGGACGCGCTTGGCACGGCCCATGGCGACGCCGACACCCACCTGACCTTCGACCTTCGATATGAGTGGGATTTCGGGGAGACCGGGGTCGACTCCTGGCCGGTGACGAATATGTCCAAGGGCCGGGGCCTGGGTCGTGTCGCCGCGCACGTCTACAGCAGCCCTGGCACCTACACCATCGCGCTCACCGTCAGCGATCCTTTCGGCGACACCGCCGTGGACACGGTCGAGGTTCAGGTCCTGGAGCCGGCGTCTGTGTACGGCACGACGATATGCCTGTCGTCCAGCGGCGACTTCGAGGGGTGCCCAGCGCAAGCCCAGCAGCTCACATCCATAGACATACACTCCGCGCTCGAGGCGATCGCGAGCGCACAGGGGGCTGTGCGGCTCCTCCTTCGCCGCGG
>JAAZYN010000759.1 GCA_014239625.1 Myxococcales bacterium
CAGCCGAAGTCTGGTGAGAAATGCGGGCTAAACGGCGGCGCCATCTCCTCGAGCCGCCGCTGAAGCTGCCTCCGCGGCGCGCTGGGCCACCCTGAGATGACCTGAAGCGCCGCCGGGTTAGTTCTTGTGATGCCGGCGTCGGTCGGCTAGACAGCGCCCATGACCAAGCGGTCCAAATTGGCGCTCTATGTCGCCTGCGCTGCGCTCCCGTTGGCGTTGTTTCTGGCCGTGGCCGCTTGGGTATACGACGGCCCCTGTCCAGACGCCGGGGCGGTGAGGTCGACGCAGACCCCGGCCGGCGAGCGCATGGAGTTCTGCGCCGTCCGCGGTGTCAAGCACGGGCCCTTCGCGGTGGTCAACGGCGAGGGGCAGCGGACAGCCGAGGGGGGGCATGTGGACGGCGCCCTGCACGGCGCCTACCGTCGCTACGACGAGGGCGTGCTGGTGGAGGTCAAGTGTTTCTCCCACGGCAGCATTCAATGGACGACGCGCGACGTCGAAGATATCAAGACACGTAAGTGCACCACGACCGAGGCCGGGAAATGAGAGCGATGATGATCCTGGGCGCCATGTTGTTCGCCCTGACCGGCTGCTCCCAGCCGATCCCCACGACAGACTTCGAGGCTCTGAAGAACACGATCTGCGCGTGCACCGACGCGAAATGCGTGGGTCAGCTGCCAACCGTTCTCAACGCCCTCAAGCATAGAGGTGGCTCTCCGGAGGACCCGACGGCGGCCAAGCAGCTGCTGACCGACGCCACGATCTGTGCCGTCAAGCTCGACCCGGACATCAACGCGAAGATTAAGCAGTCTCTGCGAAACTGATCGACCGGCGCCGCTCGGCCGCCCGTCGGGCTCATCCGCGGCCCTGGGGCGGCGACCGGCGACACCGCGGCGCTGACCAGCGCGAACTCCCAGCCAGCTCGACGGTTGTCAGCACCATCCCGCCTGGGTCGCCTCGAGTGGGATGCCTGACCGTCTAGCCAGGCACGCGACCGACCCACCTCGATGGGATCGGCGCCACGCTCGAGCTCACTTGCAGTTGACCACCACCGTCGCGCGCGGCAACCACTTCTGCCGCTTCTCGACGTAGTCGACCCGGGCCTTGGAGACGTTGACCTTACAGCCAAAGGCCCATTTGCCCTCCTCCTCACCGATCAGGAGCGTCTTCTGCTCATCACCCTTACGGGCGTTGATCTCGGCGGTGGTGGTAACGACCTTCTTTCGCCCCATCTCCTGGTACTCCTGCTCGTGGATCTTGATGAGCTTGAGGATCACGCCATGGTGCCGCAGGCCGTAATCAAATTCGTCGAGCACGATCTTCTGGCCTGCGTCCACGCGCTTGCCGGTGAAGTCACCTAGGAGGTCCCCTCCCCCGGCGGGCGACGGCGACGGCGCTGGGGACTGCCGCTGCGCCGTGCCAGCGCCGCTGGAGCTGCCGCAGCCAGTCAGCGATGCGACGGTCAAACAGAGCGAGAGGCCGACTGCGACGACTGCGTAGCGTGGGAGCGTCGGGGTCATGGGAGGTTCCTGCTGTTGGCGTTAAGGCACAAAGAACCTACCAGATGCCTCGGAGCGATGGTACAGAGCATCCTATGGGCGACACCGAGCAGCTGACCCACCTGGACGCTGACGGAACGGCACGCATGGTCGACGTGTCCGGAAAGGCGGTCTCGACGCGTACCGCGGTCGCCCGCGGACGGATTGACATGCTCGCCAGCACGGCGCGCGCCATCTCCAATGTCGAGCTCTCCAAGGGCGACGCGGTGACGGTTGCTCGCCTGGCCGGCGTGATGGCGGCCAAGCGCACGAGCGAGCTCATCCCACTTTGCCACCCTGTCGCGATAAGCTTCGTGGACGTCGACGTCGCCATCGGCGAGGCCCACTGTGAGATCACGGCCACGGTGCGGTGCTCCGGTCAGACCGGAGTGGAGATGGAGGCCCTCACCGCTGCCAGTGTCGCCGCGCTGACCATCTACGACATGGCCAAAGGCATCGATCGCGGCATGCGAATCAACGGTGTGGAGCTGGTCAGCAAAAAAGGCGGCAAGAGCGGCGACTGGAGCCGCTGACCCGAACCTGGAGCCAGGTCGGATCGGCCGCGAGCGGGAGCTCAGTGGCTGTCTCACCTTCACTGCGCCGTGCCTCGCCGCCCCACCGCGTATTTCGAGGTCAGCCAGGGCTGCGTCGTGGGTCGGCGGAGATCCCCCCTTTGAAGAGGCGAGCGACGTGCCTCGGCGAGATGGCCTCCAGCACGCCACGCTTGGCGGCCTCGCCGGCCCGCTCTCGGGGCGTTCAGTGCGTCACCGGGTGAGCGTCTTGAGTGGAGCGTCCCGTCGCGTGAGTCGGGGCTCTGCCGGCCAGGCGCTGCCAGTCCTCTGCCGTCGCGCCTGGAGCCGTACCGAAAGGCTCCCGAATGACGCGACGCTGCTTGCCGCTCAGGACACTAGCCCGCATTTCTCACCAGGGTTCGAGCGAAACCGAGGAGGGGTAGGTGATACGAGCGTGGCGCGGACCGGAGCC
>JAAZYN010000075.1 GCA_014239625.1 Myxococcales bacterium
GCAGGAGCACCGGCACCGACGCCTTACCGCGGAGCTGGCGCGTCGCCATGCGCAGGTAGGGCTCGCCCAGCATCGGCACGTACGCGATGAAGTCGAAGGGCACGCGCTTGAGCGTCAAGCCCCAGGTCACGCGGTCGGTCCAGGGCGAGTACGAGAGCCCGATGACCGTGCAACCCGTGGGGTAGTCAGTGCGTGCGACCATGCTCCCTCGGTACCACACTGAACCCTCATCGGCCACCGGGCGCGATGTGCCGCGCCGCGCGGTCCGTACTCCTCGATCGATCCCCCGGCGCCGCATCCGGCCGCCGTCTCTTGGCGATGCGCTGGGTTCGCTGACCGGATCCCGCAGCGCCGGCGCTCAGGCAGACGGCCCCGGGGCGCGTACCGACGGTCGCCCAACGCTCGGGCGCCGTTCTACGGCTGGGGCCCGAGCGGGCCGCCGCCGGCTCTCTCCAGCGCAGCGCGAGCATATCGCGCCTCGATCTTGGCTGACAGCACCACGGCCTCGGCGTCGAGTTGACGGAGCCTCGCTCGCTCGAGCTGCTCCAAGGTCGCGGTGCGCGCGGCCACGGCTTTTGCCACCGCACCGACATGGCGCGCCGCCGCCGCCAGCAGCATCGCTTCGCTACGCTTGGCCCCGGCGAGGGCGCTCTCGAGGCGCCGGCGAGCGGTCGTGATCTCGTGACCGATGGTCACCGCCCAGCGCTCGCGCTCTAGCTGCGCCCGCAAGAGCTGCGCGCGGGCACGCTGGATACCACCCTGGTTCTGGTGGAACAGGGGCAGCGTGAACCCGATGGTGACTTCAAACGCCGATCCCTTCAGCGGCGACTGAAAACGGTATCCGAGCTGCGCGAAGTCGAACCAGGGCCACCCTTCGCTGCGCTCGACATAGACTCGCGCCCTCGCCGCATTCACCGCCCAGGCGGCATCTGCCGGTTGATGACGACGCTGCAACGCCAGCTTCACCAGCGCCTCGTCGGTTGGCAGCTCCGTGTGTTTGAGCTGGGCGCCTGGGAGCCGGGTGGTAAAACTCGCGTCGTCAGCGGCCCCGATAAGCCGCGCCAGACGCGCGTGCGGAGCTCGCTGGCCAGACACGAGCCTCGCGACCTTGCGCTCTTGAAAAACAACCGCCAGCCGCGCCTGGGAGGCCGAGGCCATCGTGCCGATCCCTCGGGACGTGCGCTCTCGCTCGAGGGTCTCGATGGCCTGGAGGGCTCCCAGCCGGCGCTTCTCGAGGCCGATGCGCTCTCGCGCTGCCCACATCGCGACGAAGAGGTCGACCACCTCCCCGCGGATGTCGGCCTCCGTGGCTCGGCGCCCTGCACGCCTACGATGCACCCGCGCCCGCGCGGCGTCCTCACGAGCGGCGAGACGGCCCGGTACAGGGATGGGAAATCGTAACGACAGCTCGACGTTCGGGTCTCCCTCGATGAGGTCATCGAAGTCCACGTTGCTGACCCGCAGCTGAGGGTTCCGAGGCTGCCCGGCGGCTCGGATACCCGCCCGCGCCACGTCGACATCCGCGTCCGCCATGCGTAGCTCCAGGCTGGCCGCCTGGGCCAGCCTGACCGCGTCGTCGAGGGTGAGCTCCGCCGGGATGTTGCGTGCAGTACGTCGCTGCTGGGCCTGCCGCCAGCTCTGCACATCGTCAACGACGCTGGGGGTGCTGGTCGCGCTGTAGCAACCCGTGGCTGCCACAGCGAGACCTGCGGTCAGCGCCGCGGCCAGGGCAACTCGGTCCACGCCTGCTCCTGTGCGCCGCGATCAAAGACCACCATCATCTGCCCCGCCGTGGGAGACTTGGACAACCCCTCTGGCTTGAGGCTGGGGAAGTTCCGCAGCAGCCGAGCCGACAGGTGACCGGCACGCGGATGACGAACGTACCAGAGCGCTCCCGCCGGCGACCCCTTGGTCTTGTCCGAGGTGGTGGCGGCGATGACCAGCCCGCCATCTGGGAGCAGGAGGAGCTCTGCGACGCCTCCGGGGTGAGAGATCCCAGCCCCGTCCGAGCAGCTCACCTTGACGGTCGCCCACAGGGAGAGCTCACCGGCCTCCAGGGTCCCCTCGTCGATGAGTCGCTCCGGATAGCGAAGATGCCATATCTGGGCCCGGCCCTTGTCGTCCAAAGGCGCCTTCAGACCGATCAACAGGCCGCTGGGAGGATACGCCGCGAGCCCCTCGATGTTCAGACGCTCGAGGGCGCCCCCACCCACCCCGAGATCGCGAAGGGTCTGCGGGCTGGATTTTTGGAGCAGGGTGTAGAGAAGCACCGGGGGGGCGGCCGAGAAGCTGCGCCCCGTGGCCGGCATCAGACGGGTGAACACCTGGCGCTTTTCGGGGCGACGGCCCTTCTTCGAACGCGAGCTGGAGCTGATGACCCAGAGCCCTCCAGCGGGCGCCTCAGCGATGCCCTCGAGATCGCTCCACTCGGTGATCCCGGTGACGACCAGCGGCTCGTCATCGAGGTTTCCCTCGCGGTCCATCGTGAAGACCCACGCGGCGTCGTCGTTGGAGCGCTTGTGGCCGGTGTCGTCGCTCACGATCACGTATCGGCTCAGCTGCTCCACCCAGCTCAGCCCTGATGCTTCGAAGCGGGTCATCCGCGCCAGCTTGGGGGGCGTCTTCAGCGCCCGCACGGCCTTGTCGCGCTTGGACACAGCGGCTGGCGTGGAGGCGCGAGCCATGTCTCGGTGGGGGATCTCGGCGCCGTCGAATCGCGCCACGAAGCGCTGACCGGCCACGAGCTCTGTGGGCACGTCCAGCGCTACGATGACCTCGCGGCCCCAGACCTCCTTGCGCGGCTCCGCCCGACACTGAACGGGGAGCGCGCCGACCTTGGGAGAGAGCATGACGACACGCCCACTGAGGACCAGGTTGGCTCCTTTGGGGCGCACCTCGACCTTGGTGCCTACCTTGACAGCCAGCGCGCGCGCCTCGTCCAGGCAGGCCACGACCTCGTTTTTGACGTTGTCACTGACGATGGTGACCACCGCCATCCCGGTCGAGGCGACCTCGCCGCGTCGCAGCGACACGCGAGAGACGCGGCCCTTGACCGGGGCGCGGATCAAGAGGCGTTCACGCTCCGCGAGGAGACCGTCGATGCGGCGGTTCAACACCTGCATCTTGGCCTCGAAGGGCGCGAGCAGCCCTTTGTGGGAATGGTCAGCGGCGATCGACACGCGCCGCTGCCGCACCGCGACCAGCTGCTCTTCGAGTAACTGCACCTCCGGCTTGGCGGCTCCCAGCTCCTCCCGAACACCCGCCAGCTGGACCTTGAGCTCACCGTCGGATCGGGCCCGCGTCGTGAGCTTGGCGTCGAGCAGCTCGTCGAGCTGTCTGCGCCGCGCTCGAAGCGCCTTGAGCTGGGCGCCGTGGACGCGTCTGCGCTGTTTCGCCCGCACCAGGTCGCGCTCGGCCCGCGCGGCCGCCGTGTCCATTCGTTGGAGCAGCAGCTGCCGGGCGACGCTGGCCTTCACCGCGGCGGCCTCCCGATCGGCCTTCACGCGTGCGGTCTCAGCCTCCAGGACGGCGATCTTGGCCTCAAGGTCGCGTCCATCCAGCACCGCCAGGACTTGCCCCGCCTCGACGGCCTGGCCGAGAGTCACCGACACGGCCTCGACTCGGCCGGGTCGGGTCGCCGCCACCCTGTATTTGGCCGACTTGGCGTAGGCCAGCACGGGCGCGTTGCTCGCGGTGTCGTACCAGAGGAGCCCCGCAGCGCCCATAGTGGTGATCCAGACCGCCCAGGGGGCGACCTTCGTCCTCAGCGTTCTGGTAAAGCCTCGTGACACGTCCGGTCAGCTCTCCGCCTGGACCACGGAGGGTCCGGGGTCGTCGTCGCTCCGGCGCGGAGCCTCACGACCTGTCCACGGCGCCCGGTGACGACCTGTAGCGACCGCCCGGCCAGGCGGCGCCATCGGTCGAGAGCCACACAGCCTCGGAGTGGGGACGGACATCGGGCCTTAGACCTCCACCGTCGGCTCTTCGAGATAGAGCGACACGTCGCGGACGTCTGCCACCGCCTGGAGCGCGGCGATCAACCGATGCTGCCCGGCGTCGTCGCCGAAACGCACATGATAGGCATGCTCCACCGCCTCACCTTGCGCCACATCGCGCAGCGTCACCAGGGTAAACCGCCGGGTGTGGGTCTTCAGGGCGGCTGCGACCTGGTCAGCGTCGCTCGCCGATGGGGCGGTGAAGCGCAGCAGCCCGTCGAAATGACGCTGCCCACCGAACTCCGTGCCCGCGAGCAAGACCGCCGCGATCACGAACACGACGGTGCCCAGGATAGCGGCGCCGTGGGCGCGTAGCCCCGCAGAGATACCGACACCGAGGGACGCGAAGACGAAGATCATGTCTCGCGGGTCACGCATCGCCGTGCGGAAGCGAATGATGGCGAGGGAGCCCGCGATCCCCAGCCCCGCCGCGATGTTGTTGTTGATAGCCAACATCAGCATCGCGGCGATGATGCTACCCAGCGCCACGGCTTGAACGTACGACCGTGAGTAGGACATGCCCCGGAAGGTCCACACGTAGGTCGCCGCGATGGCTTGGGTCAGCCCGAACGCCAGCAGCAGGCTGACGGCCGCGTCGTTGAGGGTGACCGGGCCCGTGCCGGCTCCGGAGAAGAGGTCAAAGGGGTTCAAACTACGTCGGCCCCCGCGCCGTGCGAAGCATGGGTCGAGCGAAGATACCCTGGATCGCGGTCCCGTATTTCGAGAAGGCGCGGCGCGGCAGGTCGAACCTCTGCACGACTCGAGAGAGCCACGAGGGCACCGCGCGCCCGAACTTCAACTCCAAAATCGTCGGTGATTTCGGACCGTTGAATCGCGCGGGCGGGGCCGCGTCGTTGGGGCGCCACCGTCGCTCGTCGGTGTCTAGGCACCATTGTTCCATGGGCTGATGACGGATACCCGTGTCGAACGTAACGCGCGCATATCGGTCCAGTGTGCTCACCCATGGCTCTCGTTCGTACCTGACGATGACCACCGGCTCCAAGCAATGGCGCATCTTGAGGGCCAGAAAACGCTCGACCGCCGGGTCTGAGACCTTCGTGGGTGGCCGCTCCACGAGCTCTCTCCAGGCGTCACGGCTCACCGGGCCGCGCGTCTTCAAGATGATGTCCCCGTTGCGCCCCTTGATCTCCAAAAAGACCTTGGAGCCAGGTGCCGCAGGATAGGATCGTATGCGGGCCTTGAAGCGCTCGGGCAGCTCCAGGTTGTTGGCCTGGTAGAGTTGGAAGTCACGGGTGTCCAGGTACAGGCTGTCGATGGTGTACCGGTTGCGCGGCATGTCCACGGCCATCTTGTCGAGCACGCAGTATGGCCGAATCGCCTCGCGGACCCCGTCGTGGGTCGCCTCGTCGATGAGGTACTTGTACTCGCGCCGAGCTATGCGCAGGGGATCCGAAATAGCCTCCTGATCAGCCTCGAGCGTGTGTCATAGCGGGCGCCCTGACCTCGCGTCCGCCGCGGCCGTGCGCCGGGTGTGGCGCACCTGCTCCGCCCTCCGACCCTCCCCTTGGGTCGGGCCGGCGCGCCGCACCGAGCCTCGTCGCGGGTGCGTGAGTCAACGGCACACCTCGCCCTGCGGATGCGGGCACCCTCGCTCCGAGGGACGCCGAACGAGCGCCCAGCGCGCCAGGCCCGCTGGGTGGCTGCGTCGTCTCCGCTGGCGTGGGGTGTCATGGGCGCGGTCTCGTGTCGGGTCGAAGAGCAGGGCGAACGATTATCGCAATATTGTCCCACGCCTGCAACATCGCAGCGGGCGCGGCCTCCGCCTCATCGCGTGGCCCGCCGTCGGGCCACGGTTCGGCTCCAGGAGACTTGGCCTGAGCGCGCGCTCGTGTAGGTTCGTCGCTATGAACGAACCCGACCTGGTGGCCGCCATAGCGACCCACGGCGAGGACTACACGCCGCGGACCCACCACCTTCATCCGGACGGATCGCCGATCTACACCAACCGGCTGATTCTGGAGAGCAGCCCGTATCTGCTGCAGCACGCCCACAACCCGGTGGATTGGCGCCCGTGGGGCGACGCCGCCTTCGAACAAGCGGCCGCGCGGAATGTCCCGCTGTTCGTCAGCATCGGCTACAGCACCTGCCACTGGTGCCACGTGATGGAGCGCGAGAGCTTCGAGGACATCGAGGTCGCCGAGGTCATCAACCGGCGCTACGTGGCGGTGAAGATCGACCGCGAAGAGCGACCCGACGTGGACGCCGTGTTCATGGAGTTCATCCAGGCGACCACCGGGCGCGGCGGCTGGCCCATGAGCCTGTGGCTGGCGCCGGACCGGGTGCCCCTGTTCGGCGGGACCTACTTCCCGGCCCGCGACGGTGACCGCGGCGTAGGTGTGGGGTTCGTGACGCTGCTCGGTGTGATCGCCGACCGCTGGGAGGAGCCTCGCTTCAAGGCCCAGGGCCAGCGCATCATGGCGGCCCTCGCCGAGCGGGCGACGGACCGAGGTGCGCGGGACGGGCTGCCGTCGGGTGACGCCGTGGGCGCCGCGACCCAAAGCCTGTGGAGCAGCTTTGACCGCCAGTGGGGCGGTTTCGGAGAGGCTCCGAAGTTTCCGCGGCCCGCCGCCATGAACCTCTTGTTGGCGCGTTGGCACCGACACGGGGACTCGAACCTCCTGGAGGCGGTGGAGGTCACGCTGCGCAAGATGTTTCTGGGAGGCGTGTACGACCACGTCGGCGGCGGGTTCGCGCGCTACTCGACGGATCGTCGCTGGCTGGTCCCTCACTTCGAGAAGATGCTCTACGACAACGGCCAGCTGGTGACCACCTACGTCCGGGCCTGGCAGGCGACGGGAGACCCTCTGTATCGCCACGTCGCGTCCGACGTGTTGGACTATCTGGCGCGCGAGATGTCCGACCCCGCCGGTGGCTTCTATTCGGCGACCGACGCCGACAGCGAGGGCGTCGAGGGGAAGTTCTTCGTGTGGACCACCGACGAGCTGGTCGAGGCGCTCGGCCGCGCCGACGGCGATTGGGTCGCCGAGGTCTTCGGCGCGACGCCCCAGGGGAACTTCGAAGGCAGCACCATCTTGCATCTCGACGCGCCCCTGGAGGGCCCGGACCTCGAGCGATGGGAGCGGCTACGTCAGAGGCTCCGCCGGGCGCGCGCAGAGCGCGTCCCCCCGGGCCTGGACGACAAGGTGCTGACGTCTTGGAACGCGCTGGCCATCTCGGCCTTCGCCCGGGCCGGGTTCGCATTTCACCGGAGACACTACGTGGAGCGCGCGGTGCGCGCCGCCGAGTTCATCTTCGAGGAGATGGCCCGCCCGGACGGTCGCTTGCGGCGCTCATGGCGACGAGGCCAGCTGCGGCACGACGGTGTGCTGGAGGATCACGCGGCGATGCTGGTGGCCTGTCTCGATCTGCTCGAAGCGACCCAGGACCCGCGCTGGCTGCGCCTGGCGAGAGGTCTGGCGGAGACCCTCGACACCTGGTTTGTGGCCGACAGCGGCGCCTTTCATCGGACGGCGACCGACGCCGAGGCGCTGCCGATGCGGCCCATCCCCGTCTATGACGGCGCCGAGCCGTCGGGCAACGCGTTGGCCGTCGAGGGGCTCCTCCGGCTGGGCCTGTGGGACCCCGCCGGTCCATGGAGCGGCAGGGCGCGGCGGGTCTTGGCGGGGGTCGCTGGCGCCGCCGAGGGAGCGCCGATGGCGATGCCTCAGCTGCTGCTGGGTCTCGACTTCCTCCAGGCGGCGGCGGTCCAGGTGGTCCTCGTCGGCGACGTCCCAGAGGTCCTCGCCACCCTGCGCGCGACCTTCATCCCGCACGGGGTGATCGCCTTCGGCGAGGGTCTGCGACGCGTCGCTGCAGACCTCTTCGAGGGCCGCGACGCCGTCGGAGCCTATGTGTGCCGCGGGACCCAATGTTCGCTTCCGACCCGCGCTGGAGGTGAGCTCCGTCGACTCCTCGCCGCTACGCCTCCACCCGCGCGCCCCCCGGCGTGACCTCTGGGGGCCCTCGGTCAATGGCCCTGGAGGGACGCCGGGTGCGTCTCCGAGCGCTCCCCAGCGGCCTACTTACAGCCGCAGGCCGTCAGAGGCGGCAATGACAGAGGACCGAACGTGGTCCCGTGATTGTTCTTGGGAGAGGTGTCGAACAAGACGCCGGGTTCGTCGGTGTCGAACTTGTACAACCCCACGACGTTGCCGTCGCTCGGCGTGATCTCATAGCCGCAGGCCGGCTGGAAGCTCAGCCCAGGCGGGTAGCGGAGCCCGTTGGTGAATCGTATCTCGTCGAGATGGGTGAGCTGCACCGGGTTCTTCGGCACCCCGGTCGAGCCGTCGCAGCCGATATGAGTCGGCGGCTTGGTCGACCACGACGGCCCGCCAGCGAACGCCAACGACTTCACCTGAAGGGTGTACTCACCATTGATCCATAGCCACAGCTTGTCTTGGTATCGCTCGATCGTGATGTGCGTCCAGGCTCCGCCTTCGAGGTCTACGAGCGGGTGCGCCTCGAACTCTCCCTCCTGACCATCCTCACTCCACGTCAACGTCGCGCCGCCGCCCGTGATGTCGGGTTGACGCCACAACGCGAAGCCGAGCTTTCCACCGGTCTCGGGGTTGGTGGTCCTCTCGATGATCACTTCCGCGGTGCCCGTCTCCTCCGGGTCGCGCAAGTACCACAGCTCGATGGTAAACCCGGCGTTGGGCGGTGTTGCCCAGAAGCTGGGGAGCTGGCCGCATTGGTCGCCGCCAAAGAAACGGCCCGAGAGGGAATTGTTGATCTCATAGGGCATGCACTGTTTGACGAGCTCGTCGCAGAAGGACCCTTGGCAAGCGGCGGCCCCGGTACAGGTCGCAGGCCCCAGGCAGCGGCCGCTGAAGCAACTTCCGGTATTCGGTGCGCAGAAGGCCTCTCCGCCGCAGTCCGCGCCGTCACTCAGCGTGACGGACACGCAACCGCTGTCCGGGTTGCAGGTGTCGACGGTGCATGACTCGTCATCCTGACACAGGCCGCTGTCTGGCGTGTTCACGCACCCACCCAGGTCGGCGTCGCATGTATCGTCGGTGCACGCGATGTTGTCGTCACAGGTCAGGGGCGTCCCCTGACAGACCTGAGAGGCGCCCGACGAGCAAAGATCGTTGTTGGTGCACGGGTCACCATCGTCGCAACCCCAGCCTGGCTGCCAGGTGTAGGTGCAGCCTCCGAGCGCTTGGCTGCAGACGTCGTTGGTGCACTCCTTGTCGTCATCGCAGACCACGTCGGTGCCCTGGCATCCCGCGCCGGCCACGCAGGTGTCGCCCGAGGAACACACGTCGCCGTCGTCACAATCACCGGGCACAAAGTCGAATTCGCAGCCGCCGTCCTGGCAGTAGTCGTTGGTGCACTGTTCGCCGTCGTTGCACCCGATGGCAGAGCCGGAGCAGGTGCCGTCAGCGCACTTGTCTTCGCTGGTGCAGCTGTCACCGTCATCGCACGCATTGTTGTCGTCGTTCACGAACGCGCAGTCACCTCCGACGCAGGTGTCGTCGGTGCACTCCTTGTCGTCGTCGCAGGACAACGGCGTCCCGGCGCAATTTCCCGTAGCTCCGCAGGTGTCGCCCTGGGTACACGGGTCGCCGTCGTCGCAATCGACGCCGGGGGTCGGCGGGTTGGAGCATTGCCCAGTGGATGAATCGCAGAGGTCGTCGGTGCAGCCATAGGGGTCGCTGCAGTTCTTGGGTGTCCCGCCGCAGTCGCCGGCGCCGTCGCAGGCGTCATTGAGCGTGCACGCGTCGCCGTCACTGCAGCTGTTGGTGGGATTGATGGTCGCGTCGCATTGACCGCTGCTGGGATCGCAGAAGTCGTCGGTGCAGCTGTTGCCGTCATCGCATGCGATCTGTGTTCCGCCGCAGCTGCCATCGCTGGCGCACTTGTCGTCGGTGGTACAGGCTAGGTCGTCGTCGCAGTCTGCGCCGCTGTTGATCGGATTACTGCAGGTGCCGGCGTCGGTGTCACATACGTCCGTCGTACAGGGGTTGTTGTCGGCGCAGTCAGCGTTGGTCGTGCAGCCGCACGATGAGGTGTCGAAGATGCAGGAGCCCGTGGTCTGACTGCAGGAGTCTGTGGTGCACGCCACCTCATCGTCACACTGCTTGGGGTTGCCGCTGCACACGCTGGACGCGTTGCAGGTGTCGGCCTCGGTGCAGATGTCGCCGTCGTCACACGTCAGGCCCGTGTCGGCCGGGTTGCTGCACGCGCCGGTGGCCGCGGTGCAGTTGTCTTGGGTGCAGAAGACCCCGTCGCTGCAGTCCTTGGGGGACCCGAGACAGGTCTGATTCGGGCCGCCGCAGGTGTCATCGACGGTGCACGCGTCTCCGTCGTCGCAGGTGTTGGTGGCGTTGAACGGGTGGATACAATCGCCGCTGGCGTCGCAGCTGTCGTCGGTGCAGGGGTCCTCGTCATCGCAGTCCGGCGCAATTCCGCTGCAGACGCCCTGGCTGCAGCTGTCGCCCTCGGTGCATGGATCGTCGTCGCTACACTCGGTGCCGACCAGGTCGG
>JAAZYN010000760.1 GCA_014239625.1 Myxococcales bacterium
CCGATCGAACAGGTAGCTCAGGTTGAACGCCGCGACGGTGACGTTACGTGCGGTCATGTCGATGGGGTTGAACCGCGGTGTGCGCAGCCAATGATAGGCGAGCGCCGGCAGTCGCGGGCGGCCGCTCTTGCGCGGCAACATCGTGTGGAACCCATACACGATGAGGCGCCCCTCTGGGGCGAGGTGAGCGTAGCTCTGCTTGAGCGTCTCCACCCCGTTGGCGTCCAGCACCACGTCGTAGCCCTGTGGCGCCACCGCTTCGGCGCGCTCCCAGAGGCTCTCGGCGGACTTGTCGATGACCTCGGTGGCGCCGCGATCTCGGGCGACCTCGATCTTGTGCGACCGCCCGACGACGCCCACCACGCGGCACCCGCGAGCCTTCGCCAGGGCACACATGGCGCCCCCCACCCCGCCGGCCGCGGAGTGAATCAAGACGGCCTCTCCGCGCTCGGCGCGCGCCTGATGATAGAGCCCATACCAGGCCGTGAGGTGCGCCGTCGGAAAGCCGGCGGCGGCCTCCGGCGCCTCGAAACCAGGCGGGCGCTGCATCACAAGGCTCCGGTCGGTGACCAGCTCACTGGTGTAGCCGCCGAATCGGGTCACCGCCATCACCTTGGCTCCGACCTCGAGGTCGTCTATCCCGGCGCCCACCTCGAGGACCTCCCCGGCCACCTCGAAGCCAGGGGTGATCGGCCATCCGACATACTTCTCCGCCGAGCTGTAGACCCCCATGCGGACGCAGACGTCCGCGTAGTTGACCCCGATCGCTTCCACCCCGACCCGCACACGTTCAGCCCCACACGGCTCGCTCGGAGTCTCCACGAGGCGCAGCTTGTCCCATGCCCCCGCCTTGTCGATGACCACCTTTCTGACCATGAAGCGTCCTCTCTCCTCGTGGGCTGGGGCAGGCACGTTGGCAGCTCGCGCGAGCTGTCACTGCCCTTCGATTCCAGCACGCGCGCCGGCGTGCGTGGCGATACGCGCCGAGCCGTCCTGGGCCAGGGGCATGGAAGAGACGTGGCCAGAGGCGCCGCGCTCCGCCTCGAGGGCTGAGGCTCAGGTCAGCAACCCGACGATCTCGCCGTCGACCAGGTCGATGGATTCGGCGCGCGGTCGGCGCGGTAGCCCGGGCATGCGGAGAATGTCGCCGGCGAGCACCACCAGAAATCCGGCGCCGGCGGCGACGTGAATGCGCCGCACGGTGACGTCGAAGTGGCGTGGCCGCCCTCTGCGGCGTGGGTCGTCGGACAACGAGCTGGGCGTCTTGGCCATGCAGATAGGCAGGCCCGCGTATCCATAGCGCTCGACCAGCTTCAGGTCTTTGCGCGCATCGAGCGTGTAGAGGACGTCGTCGGCGCCGTAGACTTTCGTAGCGATGGCCTTGATCTTGTCGGGCACCGACCAGCCCCAGTCGTACATCGGCTTGAACGGATCGTCTGTTCCCCGGGCCAGGATCGCGTCCGCGAGCTTGAGCGTCCCCTCACCGCCTTTGGCGAAGTGGTCGCACTCCACGAAGGCGACCCCGAGCTGCTTGCAGTGCTCTGCCACCGCCGCGACCTCTTCGTTGGTGTCGTTGGCGAAGCGGTTCAGCGCCACGATCGGATATTCCCCGAACCCGTGGACGATCTCCAGGTGCTTGTCCAGGTTGCTCAGGCCTCGCCGCACGGCCTCCACGTCGGGCTCTTCGAGGGCGCTCTTTTTGACCCCACCGTGCATCTTCAGCGCACGCACCGTCGCCACCAGCACAATCGCCCAGGGGTCCAGTCCGGCAGAGGCACACTTGATGTCAAAGAACTTCTCGGCCCCAAGGTCGACCCCGAAGCCGGCCTCGGTGACCACGTAATCGGCCAGGTTGAGGGCGGCTTTGGTCGCGATGACGCTGTTGCATCCATGGGCGATGTTGGCGAAGGGGCCACCGTGCACCAGCGCAGGGGTCCCCTCCAAGGTCTGCACGAGGTTTGGCCACAGCGCGTCGCGCAGGAGCGCCAACATCGCCCCGGTGACCTTGAAGCGCTCCGCCAGGATCGGCTGACTGTCGTACGTAAAACCGATGAGCGTCCGATCGATCCGCTCCCGAAGATCCTCGGTCGTCTCCGCCAGGCAGAGCATCGCCATCACCTCGCTGGCGGCGGTGATATCAAACCCCCCTTCGCGCGGGACGCCATCGCTGCGGCCGCCGAGCCCGGTGATCACGTTGCGCAGGGCCCGGTCGTTGAGGTCCAGCACGCGTCGCCAGATTGTCCGGCGCGGGTCCAAGCCGCACTCGTTGCCCCGATGCACGTGGTTGTCGACCGCCGCCGCGAGGAGATTGTGCGCCGAGGTGATCGCGTGGAAGTCGCCCGTGAAATGCAGGTTGATGTCCGTCATTGGCACGACCTGCGCATAACCGCCGCCGGCAGCGCCACCTTTCATGCCGAAGCAGGGCCCCAAGGAGGGTTCGCGCAGGCATACAGTGGCGCGTTTGCCGATGCGATTGAGCGCGTCGCCCAGGCCGATGGTGGTGGTGGTCTTGCCCTC
>JAAZYN010000761.1 GCA_014239625.1 Myxococcales bacterium
GTTCCCACTTCTGCTCGAAGTAGGCGTCCAGACCGGCGCCGTACCGTTCGGCCAGCTTCTCCTGCTCCGGCGTCACGGCCCCGACCAGACCGAGCAGCTCGTACACCATCAACCCGGAAGTGCGGCCCTTGACCTGGACGCGGTCCAACGGCCGCACGACGACATGCTCGCGGACCAGGGCATGGGTCACCGCGCTGATCATGATGCCGGTGCCGTAGACCTTGTTGAGCCCTTCGAGCCGACTCGCAAGGTTCACCGAGTCGCCGATGGCGGTGTGGTCCAGCCGCGACTCCGAACCGAAGTTACCGACCACGGCTTCCCCGGTGTGGATCCCGATGCGTTGCTGGATATCGGGCCAACCCCGCGCCCGCCAGCCCTGAGCGAGTTCGCTCAAGGCCGCCTGATTGGCCAGCGCGACCTTGCACGCCGTGAGCGCCTGCGCCTCGACCGCGCGCGTGGCGTCCCAAAACGCCATCACGGCGTCCCCGATGTACTTGTCGACGGTCCCTTCGCTGGCCAACACGTGGTCGGTCATGACGCCCAGGTACTGGCTGAGCAGCTCGACCAGCTCGTCCGGCGGCAGCGTCTCGGCGATGGTCGTGAACCCGACGATGTCGGAGAAGTAGATGCTGATCTCCTGGCGGGCACCGCCCAGGCGCGCCTCCTCGCCCGAGGCCAGCAGCCGCTTCACCAGCTCCGCCGGCACGAACTTCTTGAACGAGCGCAGGCCGGTCTTCATCTCCTCGAGCGCGATGCCCAGCTGGGCGACCTCCACCAACGCCGACGGAGGCCGATCCCGACTCTCCAGCTCGAAGCGACCGATGGCCATCGATTCCGCGGCGAGCTCGGCGAGTCGGTGGGCGATCCGGTGGGACATCCAGAGGCCGGCGAGGATCGCGAGCAAGACTCCCAGGATCACGATGTACACTGTGGACTCGGCGTCGTCGTAGACCGGGCCCATGATGTCCTCTTCGGGGAGCACCATGCCGATGACCCAGTCCACCTCATGGCCAGAAAGCTTCCGGTAGCCGCCCAGATAGGCGGTACGCCCGACGGTAAACTCGACTGGCGTCACATGATCGGCCGACGCCCGGCGCAGGTCTGGTGGCAGCTGCGCGGCGAACGTCCGCACCCGGCGGTCCCCGAAGTCGCGGATGCCCACGCCGCCGCGTCCTTTGGAGGGGTCGGTGGGATCGACGGGCTTGGACAACAGCGCCGCGTCGGGGTGAGCGATCACTCGCCGTTGTCCGTCGTCGCGCAGCTCCAGCACGAAGGCGAAGCCGCCGTCGCAGATCTGCAGCTCACGAAGAAACTGGCTCAGCGCCGCCAGGTCGAAGTCGGCGGTGAGCACCCCGATGAGGCGGTCCCGATAGATCGGGGTGGCGCGCGACACCCCGGGGATGTCCAACACGCCCGCCTGCCCGAAGAAGATGTACGTCTCGGTCCACACCTGCTCTCGGGCAGCCTTCGCGGCCTTGTAGTACGGCCTCACGCGCGGGTCGCGGGTGGTGGCCGGGTCAGCGAAGATGGTCTCGAGGGTCCCGTCGAGCTGTGGCACCAGGTCGCGGAGCACGATGCTGGGGCCCTCGTCCAGGATCGTCTGGACCATGATCTTCCCGTCGTCGCGACGCTGGACGTGCCAGTAGTCGCCGCTCTCGAGACCGAACGACAGGTACGACAGCTCGGGATTGGCCTGAATGGCGCTGCCGAATAGCCTCGTCATCCCCTCGTAGTCGAGGGGGTCGAGGGTGCCGTTGTTGAGCAGATGCTCGTAGGTCGTGCTCTGGGAGATCGCGGAGTCCAGGATGTGACTGATATGGTCATCGATGCGTTGCGACGTGGCCTCGAGGATCTGCTCGGACAGCTCCTTCATGGCGAAGGCGCTGTTCTGATACGAGGTCGTTCCGACGACGCCGACGGTGATCACGAGGACCGTGACCAGCACGAAGATCTGGGCGGTGCGGAATCGAAAACGCATGGGCAGCCCCAGTCTGCCAGCCTCGCGTCGACCGCGCTAGATTGCGCCGGACCGAACGCTTCCCGAAGCGGGACCTCATGCTCACTCGCTGGTGCGATGGCGCGGAGATGGGGGCAGACACGATGAAGCACCACGTGCTGATGCGTCGGGCCGCGACCGGACTCGCCGCGATGATGCTGGCCAGCCTCGCGCTCGTCGCGCTGGCGCGAACGGGCGCGCCAACCACGCTGCAGCAGGAGTAGGTGCCGAAACGAGCCGATTGGATGAAGAAGGACAAGCTCTACACACCGAACCCCAAGCTGCCGGCGAACTGGGACGCGTTGTCCAGCGCCACGAAGATGCGGCTCCGACCAGCTTATTGAAAGACGTGGCGGCCTTCCCACTTCCTATGGGTGTGCTTCAGCCACAGCTCCAACCAGGTCAACTTCGCACCCGTCAGCGCTGCGCCGCCTTGGTTTCGCTCGAAGTTCCATGAAACATCCGGGCTAGCCCGCATTTCTCACCAGACTTCGGCTGCAACCTTCGGATGGGCAGGC
>JAAZYN010000762.1 GCA_014239625.1 Myxococcales bacterium
GCTGCGCAAAGACATCCACCGGGCGGAGCGGTGGCTGCGCGACGCTGGCTTTCCGTTGGCGGAGGTCCGCGCGGTCTTGAGGGGGCAGCCGTCGGTAGAGGCCGATCCGGCGGCGGACCTGGACGCGCTGGCGACGCCGACGGCCCTCGGCCTGGCCACCGTGACGGCCTGGTGTGGCCGCCACCTTGGCCTCGAGGGCCCACGCGTCGAGGCGCTCAGGACCTTTGGCGACCGGCTGGGGCGCGCGCTCTACCTGGTGGATGCGCTTCACGATCTGCAACACGATCGGGTCCAGGGGGCGTTCAACCCCTTGGTCTCGGCCCTGGGCGGGATCCGCTCTCCGGCGGTGGCGATGTTCTTACGGGGCGCCCTACAAGGTCGGCTGGATGCCCTGCTGAGCGCCTTGGAGGGGCTCGACGTCGGACGTCACCGGGACGTGCTCCTGGCGGCGACCCACGGGTCGCTACACCAGCGCGGCTTCGAGGCTCTGTCCCGGTTGCCCGCCCCGGCCCCGGCACGAGCCCTCCTGGAGGCGCACCCATGAGCGCAGGAGACGTCAGCCTGCCCGTGCAACGAGACATCGTGCGCGCGATCCGCGGCCACGGCGGCCGAGCCACCCTGGGCGACCTCATGGCGGCGACCTCACGCCCCAGCGCCGACATCGAGGCCAACGTGCTGCCCGCGCTCAATGGAGTGGGCGGCCACCTGGCCGTCGACGACAACGGCGAGCTCATCTACTCGGTACAGGGGCCCCGCAAGCTCCCCGCGGACCCGTGGATCTACCGCCTCGGCCGCCTGGTCAGGGAGGCCTTCAAGGCCATCTTCTTCGCCGGCCTCACCGTGGTCCTGGTGGGCTACTTCGCCTTCTACGTGCTCCTGGCGCTGGCGCTCGCGGTGGCGGCCATCGCGGCGGCCTCCAGAGGCGGCGACTGCGACTGCGACTGCGACTGCGGCGGCTGCGAGGGATGCGAGGGGTGCGCCGAATGCGCCGGTTGCTGCGACAGCGTGTCGTTCAACGCGTGCGGCGACTCGCTGGCGGGCTGCTTCGCCTGCGGTGGGCCCGCCAACAAGGCGCGGGTCAAGGCCCGGAACGCGGACCGACGAGGACGCTCCCGGGAGCGCAAGCAGGCCCGCCGGGCCCAGCGGTCGCAGCGACGTCAGCGACGCACCGCCCGTCGCCATGACACGCTGGTGGCGCTGCGCAGCTCCATGGGGTTGACCGGCGAGCCGGCCCACCTCGGCATGGCCTTGAGCCGGGAGGTGGTCAGCACCAAGCCACCCTTCCTCCGGGCCGTCCGGGACTACATCTTCGGGCCCCCGCGGCCGCTGCCCGATCCACTCGCCATGGAGCGCAACGCGTTGGCCTTCATCCGCGCCCACGACGGGCGCGTGGCCGCCTCGGACATGGTGATGCTCACCGGCCTCTCCCTGTCTGCGGCCGACGCCGTGCTGTTGGACATCGCCACGCGCTACGCAGGGGACATCGAGGTCAGCGAGCAAGGCACCATCCTCTACACCTTCGACCGGCTGCTGGTGTCGACCTCGGGCGACACCTCCCCGCTGGATTGGATCGCCCAACAACAGCACGCCACCACCGTGGAGACGTTCGCCCGCAGGGAGGGCGTGGATGCGCCCACCGCCCTGGCGCGCCTACAGCACCTGGCGTCGGTCGCCGGAGGGCAGGTCGAGCACGGGGCCACCACGCGGTTCGTGTTCCCATCGGACGCGCGCGAGCAGCTCGACGCGTGGTCGACCCAGGCCGGTGGGGTCCGAGACTACGTCTACTGCTGGGAAGAGCTGGAGCTGTCTCCGGCTGTGATCGGCCTGCCGCCAGACGAGCGAGGGTGGGTCGTCGGCTTCAATCTGGCCAACCTCGTCCTGGGCCTGTTGCTGCTCGCCAACGTCGATCTCATCGAGGAGCTCCTCGGCGTCGACTTCAGCGGTGGCGCCGCCTGGGCGGTGGGCTACGTGCCGCTGGCGTTCTCCGCGTCCGTGTTCCTGATCCCCGCGATCCGTAACGTCGCGCGTGCCATCGGCGATCGAGGACGGCGCAGGCGGAACGCCCACCGGGTCGTGCTGCTCGCGCTGTTCCATGCGCTCGAGGGCGACGACGCCAAGGTGACCGCCCACGAGCTCAGCGAGACCCTCTTCGGCGTGGCTCGGTTCCGACAGTTCCCGCACCTGGAGTCGGAGCTGCGGCGTCTGGCGGCGGAGCTCCAAGGCAGCATCGACACCGAGGCGCCGCTGTCCGACCGGGGCTTGACCTACACCTTCGAGCGGGTCTTCGATGAGCTCCACGCTGTGCACCATGCCCGGCTGACCGTCGACCTCGGCGCCCTTCAGCTGGCGAAGATCGTGTACGACACGTCCAGAGAAGACGCTGAAGACATGGAGCTCGACCAACAGATCGAAGAGCTCTGATGGAGCCCGTCAGTTTGGCTGATCGCTATCGCCAGTGTTCGTTTGCATCCGGCTCCATAGTGGCGAGCGATCGGCGTCGCTGGCA
>JAAZYN010000763.1 GCA_014239625.1 Myxococcales bacterium
GGCGAAGAGCGGGTGGTGCATTTCCTCGACGACAAGCAGACGGTTCGGCAGGTCGATTGGGGTCATCGGTATGGCGATGGGTGCGGTGTCTGCAGCCTGCGCATGATCTGCGGCGGTCTCTATGACAAAGGCGACGCCTATGATGTCGCCGAGTTGGCCCCGGTTTTTGTCAGCCGCGACGCCATCGTCCAGCAGATCATCAGCGACTCGAGCGACCCGAGCTATCCGCTGCGCACTCTCGATCGCTGGCGCGCTGACTTCGAGCGGCGACTCCAGGAGGCCGTGGCGCAGGGGCGTGCTGGTGCGTTGGGGACCGAGGGTGGAGGCACTCAGATCGGGGTCGGACCCCAAGTCGGAGAGGTTACGCAGAGTGGCCTCGACCAGTACGCCACCAAGCGTCGTGCCGAGGGTCGGCGCGCGGCCAAGTTGGGGATCGCACAAGAGCGGTCGCGCGACGTGACGGGCTCGTGAGCGCGTGGACCTTCGGCTCAGGGCTGGTGCTCAGCGAAGGTGCGCCTGAGCCTCTGAGGCGGCTTCAGGTGCGCTTCGCCAAGCATCTGGGGCGCGAGCTGTTCCGGCTCGACGTGTCGTTGCTGGGCGGTGACCAACGGCGGTCGGCGGGTGATCTGCGTGCCCACTTCGAGGGTCTGAGCAGACGCTCCCGGTCGACCGCGTATGCGGTGCTGCTCCGGCCGGAGCTGCACGTGCATCTGCTGTGCGCTGCGCGGGCCGCGGGCGACGGGAGGTGGGAGGCGGCGGTGGACCATCAGCGAGCCCTGTGGCCGCAGCTGGCCTTCGAGCTCCGGTTGGAACAGAAGGGGCCGCGCAGCCAGTGGAGCTGGCCGCCGCCGGCCCGGTCAGGGGTGATGGGGTGTCCTCGCCGTCGTGTGCCCGACGGGCTCTTCCACCCCGTGGCTGGAGCCATGGTGTTGGCGCTGCACGACGACAACCCGCTGTCCATGAGCGAGGCCCACCCGGACAAGCAAGGCAACGCTATGACGCTCGGGGACGCTACCGTGGCGACCTGGATCGAGTCGCTGCGAGCTGGGCTGGAGAGTATCCAGACGCACCTGCCGGGCCTTCGCCAAGAGATGGATCGGGTGATACATCAGTTCGTGCCCGTGGGTACCTACAGGGAGGCCCACCTGTCGGCGAGCTATGCGGAGTCGGTGGGCACGATCTATTTGAGCTTGCACCCGTCGCAGATGACAATGACCGAAGCCATCATCCACGAGCACCAACACAACAAGCTCAACATGCTGCTCGCCTTGGACCCTGTCATGCACAACGCCTATCAGCCGCTGTACGCTTCGCCCATCCGACCTGACCCTCGACCCTTGTCGGGCGTGCTGCTCGCGGCGCACGCGTTCATCGTGGTGGCCGAGTACTACCGTCGCGTCCGCGACCCACGCCTCGACGGGCGCTTCGCTGCCATCGTCGCGAACAACGACGCCGCGCTCGACACGTTGACCGCCAGCGCAGAGCCGACGCCTGCGGGACAGGCGGTGATCGCTGAGCTCGCTCGTCTGCATGCCCAGCACCGCGAGGCGCTCGTCGAGACGGCGTCGGTAGAGACGCGCCGAGGAGACGGCGCGTGAAGCGAGCGGGTCGTAGTCTCTCGCTGTGCGCTGCCGTCCTCCTGGCCGGGTGTTTCGAAGCTGGGCCGCTCGGAGTCTCCGCCGGGTTGGACGCCCCGAGCCTGGAGCTACCTATTGTGGATGGAGCGGTGGACGTGCCGTTGATGGACCTCGCGCCGCCGGACGTGCCGGTCGATCCGGGACCTCCGGCGGATGCGGTGGCGTGTGTCGATGATACTGCCTGTGCCGACCTGGCTTCGAATGCCTGCACCGGGTCGTTCGTGTGCACCGAGGGCTACTGTCAGCTGGACCCGGCCGCGGAGGTGCAGTGCCCCGACGATGGTGACCCCTGCACCGAGTCCACCTGCGATCCGTCGACGGGGGCCTGCCAGACCTTGCCCAAAGACGACCCCGGGTGTGTGTGTCAGCCCATCGCGATCATGCCCTGTGGAGGGTTCCAGCAGCTGTCCACCGCCGATCCGGGTGAGACCAACCTGCTTCAGGACTACTCCTGCGGTCCGTCGAGCGGGGGCGCTCTGGGCGAGCATGTTTGGCTGTTCAGCACCGACACGACTCAGTTGGTGTCTGTGGCGACCTCCTCGGGGGAGCCTGGCGGCGTGTGGGTCCTGGGCTATGACGGCTCCGCGTGCGTCCCGGAGGCTTGTTTCGCCGGCGGTGAGAAGGGCTTATCGTTCGAAGCCCAGGCCGGCTTCGACTACGCCGTGGTCCTAGAACACCCGCCCGGACTTCCGGTGCTCGTCGGGCTCTCGGTGATCTGTGGGGTGGTCGATGAATTCAGCTGCACCAACGGGATCGACGACGACCTCAACGGGCAGACCGATTGCGCCGATACGCACTGCGCCGCGTCCGCTGCGTGTACGCTGCAGCCCGAGTCCAACTGTACCGATGAGGTGGACAACGACG
>JAAZYN010000764.1 GCA_014239625.1 Myxococcales bacterium
CGGCCCGAAAGTAGCCGCAGACCCCAAGCAAATCATGCGGTTCCGTCGTGAGTTCCGCGCTATCTCCCGGCTGGACCACCCCGGCTGCCTCACCGTGTTCGAAGAAGGCGAGCACGCGGGGCGCCGCTATTTCAGCATGGAGTACGTCGCTGGTGGTGACCTGCGCCGACTGGCCGGTGCTGACCCGGAGACGCTGCTGGCGGTGCTGCTGCAGATAGCGGGTGCATTGGACTATGTGCACAGCCAACGCATCGTTCACCGCGACCTGAAGCCCGCCAACATCCTGCTGGCGCCTGGCACACCGCCGGTGCCCAGGCTGGCCGACTTTGGCATCGCCCGCCTCGACGGCGAGCGCCTGGTCGACCCGACGCTCACCGAGACCGGCACGGTGCTGGGAACGCTGGACTACCTATCTCCCGAGCAGCTGCGTGGCGAACCGGCAGACCCGCGGTCGGACCTTTATGCGCTTGGTTGCCTCATCTTCACCTTGTTCAGCGGGCGGCCACCCTTTGAGGGAACCGTGTGGCAGCGCCTCGAGGCGCGCGCCCATCGCTCGGCCCCGCCATTGTCGCAGCGTGTTGCGGGGGTGACGCCGGGACTCGACGCTCTGACCCAACGGCTCACCGCGCTAGACCCGCTGGACCGACCTCAATCGGCCCTGGAAGTGGTCCATGCCCTGGCCGCAATTCTGGGCGACTCTGGCGCGGTGGGGGTCGGTCAGGCGCTCCTGGCGTCGATGCCCCGGGCGAAGCGGTTCGGGTTCCTGTACCGACCTCCGCTCGCCGGACGCGACACGCTCGTGGGCGAGGTCACCGAGCTCGCGACCGGAGCTCAGGCGTCCGCCATGCTCGCGGTGGTGGGTGATGCGGGCGCGGGAAAGAGCGAGTTCACGCGCCTTCTTTCGGAGCATCTGGCGACGACGGGTCTTGAATCCGTCACCTTTCGCGTCGACGGGCAACGGGGCGAGTCGCCGTTCGAGCCGTTCCCCACCATCGCCAAGCACTTCGGCGCCGACCTCGGGGACGGAACGGATAGCTGGTCGGGGACGAGTTGGACCATGGAGCAGGCGCGGCAGGCCGCCGCCCGCCGCTTCTTGGCGGTCGATGACGCGGCGATGAAGCGTCGCCAGCGGGCGATCGGCCTGACCGACCAGCTGATGGCTACCCACGCCGAGGAGCGTCTGGCGCTCATCATCGAAGACGTCCACGAGATGGGCGCTGGTGGCTGGGCCATCCTCGCGGACATGTGCGACGTCTTGAGCGCGCGCGCCGACAGTCCACGGCCCATCGTTGTTATAACGATGCGACCGCGCGGGCTGGACGGGCTTTCGCTGTTGTCCCCCGACCAGGACGGGCGGGTCGACACCATCACCCTGGGACCACTGGACGACGACAGCCAGGAGACCATGGTCGCCGGGATGTTGGGCGTGGGGCGGAGCGAGTTGCCCAAGGGGTTGCTGGCCGCCACCGGCATCGAGTCGGGAGGCAATCCGTTGCTGGTTCAGTCCTACCTCCGAGCATTGGTCGACTGCGGTGCCCTGGCACGCATCGAGGGAGGCTGGCGGTTCGAGCCGGAGCTGTGGAGCGGAAAGCTACGCGGTGGCACCTCGCACAAGGTCGTCGGTGCCCGCCTGTCGGGGCTCGCCGAAAGCACGACTCGGCTGCTCCGTGCCGGGAGCGCGGTGGGGCCAGAGTTCGACCTGGACCTGGTCGCGACGGCTTCGGGCCTGTCCGGGGACGCTCTGCTGGACGCGCTCGACGAGGCTCTCCGCGCAGGGGTGCTCGAGGCCCTGCCGACGTCCGATTCGGCCAGTGAAACATACGGCTTCACACACAAGCGGTTGTCGGAGTTCCTGTACGAGGACATGCCGGCCGGTGAGCGGGTGGCGTTGCATGGCGCCATCGGCGCGCGCCTTCTGGAGCGCAGCGAGGTGGCGCCGGCGAACGTCGCCCACCATCTGGCGCGTGGTCCAGACGTTGCGCTCGCCGTCAAGTGGCTGCAGAACGCCGTCGACGTCGCCTTGGAGGCCAATGCACCTGACGCTGCCGAGATCCAGCTGCGCGAACTGGCTGGCCGCCTCGAGCAGCTCGACAAGGTCCCGCCACGCAGGGTGGACGAGACCCAGGAGGCGTTGGCTGACGTGTTGTTGGCCCAGGGCAAGTCGGCGGAGGCGGGAGCGGTGTTGGTCGCGTTGTTGGAGACCCCGCACCCTCGGGACGCCGTGGTCACCGCTCGTTGGCTGAGAAAGCTCGGAGTTGCGCGGCTGGTGGGAGGGGACACCGAGGGTGGCATGGAGGCCCTGGAAAGCGCGCTGTCGGCGCTCGGAGATCGTGTCCCGACCTCGAGGCTGGGGGTGTTCGTGGGGATTGGTCGCCACCTGGCAGGCGGCGGTATGCGACGCCTGTTCAGGAGGGAGGCGTCGTCTGTCCCGGCCATCGAAGAGCGTATGTTGGCCCACCGATGGCTCAGCGCGCTGAATCGCTTTGCGGATCTGGAG
>JAAZYN010000765.1 GCA_014239625.1 Myxococcales bacterium
GCTTCCCTACGCGATGAACGCGCGACCGGTGAGCCTGGCGATTGCTGCCAGCCACGCCGGTGACGACGCCATCGCCATGAGCGCGATCGAGCACGAGATCCGCCAGCGCGCTGACCAGCCCGGCGAATGGACGTTTGCGCTCCAGGTCGGCGACGAAGTCGTACCCGGCCGCGCAATGCTGGCGGACGGTAGCGTCACTACTGCCGACATGTCCCCGGGACGCAATCGGCAACGCCTCGGCGGCGCGCTCGACCGGCTGGGCGCGCTCGACCGCGCCGTCGGCGGCGACAGCGACGATCGCGACGACACCTTCGCCAGCGCCGCCTGGATCGAGATCGAGCTGCGGATCCCGGGCCACGATCCCCGGGTGGTGCGCCGGCCACTCTTTGATCTGTTGGCCGCGACGCGCCATTCTGACGACGCGCCCATGTCAATCACCGCGCAACAGCGCCTAGAGCGCGAGGCCGCGCTGATGCAGGGCACCTACTTGCTGGTCCTCGGCTCTACCCTGCACCCGGATGTGGTCGCTGACCGCCTGATGCGTCACATGCTGGCGATGCGCCCGGCAATGCTGGCCATCGTCGCCGACCCGACCCCGGAAACCCTGGCCGCCACCGCCGGCAGCATCGAGGCACCGGCGCTGCCCATGGAACTGTACGCGCTCGCCTCCCAGCGACTCGCAGCCGGCCCCGGCAACGCCTACCTCGACGCGCCCAACGTGCTCGCCTACGAGCGCGGCTATCGCTTCGCGGCAGACGGATCATTGCGCAGTTACTTCGGCTTCGACATCGTGACCAACGATGTCGCTGTCGAAGCACCCGATACGTTCGTCAGTCGACTTCGTCAGGGGGTGGTCGACACCAATCTCGAAGCGCTGCTCATCGACGGCGGAACGGAGGGCAGCGGGGCCGCCAACCGACTCGCCGAATCCAACGACCCGGACGCCGAGTGGATCGTGCTCACGCAGCCCCAGGACGCGCCCTGGGCCGAGGATCCCATGGCGGCTCGTCTGCACGCCCTGCTGGCCGCCGACCTGGACTCAGGCCACGCGGTGGTCGTACCACGCGTGTCGTTGGGGGAGCCCACATGGTGGCGGATCGATCTGCAGACCGGCCAAACCCTCGGTATGACCGCGGGCGGCGGTCAGGCCCAGGCCGAGTACAGCGCTCTGCTCACCAGGATCGCCATCGGGGTATTCAAGCACTGGCGACTGTTGCCGTGCTTGTTCTCGCTTGAGGCTGGCCTGGCTGGCACGACCGCCGGGTGCGTGATGATCGCGCTGACCGGCACATATACGACGCTTCCCGCTGGACGAGCGATGATCCCCTGGATGGTGGCAGCGTCTGGACTCGAGTCCCTGTTGATGTTCATGGCAGACCACGGCCTGTAGCCGGTTGGTCTCTCGATCGGCGCGGAGAATGTATCGCCGCGCCTGGACCCTATCGAACCGCCAGCTCCGGGACCGACGCGACGACCACCTCGCGGCGCTCCGTGGTCAGAGCGCCAAGCCGCGCCTGACGGGAAGGCTGCGACTCTGGAGCCAGTCGTCTTCGTAGTCGCCGAGTGACTCGAAGCCCAGGATTCGCAGATAGTTCCAGCCGTCTGACACGAGGAAGCGACCCGTCGCGGCGGGGATCCTCGATGTCTTCTCCCAGGGTGCGAGCGTCGCCTCGAAAGCATCGCCCCGCCCCGGCGATACCCGGTAACCACACGAACGCCGTCAGCCTGTTTGACGAAGGGTCTCCCGAGCCCAGCGACGGGAGCATCTGGACGAACTGGTCGGTGGGCCCGGAGCTCAGCGCGCCGATGCGGCCGTAGACGGCGTCAATGCCGGTCCCCGACTCGCTGGCAAGCTCGCGCAGTCGCGCGTTGGAGAGATCCATTCCGGCTATGCCGCGAAAAGCGATCACCACGATCAAGTCGAGTGAAACCGGGCTCTCGACCTCGCGGAACGCTCTGAAGGAGAGCATCGCGGGGTTGTCCTCGTAGAGCGGAATCGCCAGGTCGGGGATTCAAATCCTCTCGCCGGCTAGATTCCAGAAGACCCCCCAACCGAATTAGGTTTTCCTTACAAGCTGTCAGACAATATGAAAACCTTCTTGATCGATGGTGATGTACGTTGTCAAATCAATTCGGACCATTGAGTCTGTTTCCCAAGAGAGACTTCCTGCCGGTTCACCGCCCTGCGCGGTGTGCATAGATTCTCGCGTTTACGTTGCGCCAGTGTCCTCCGTTTGATCTGTTCCCGCCGTGCGCGGAGCGCCGGTCGCCGCCCCGCGTAGACGTCGGCCGGGGTCACGTTATCGAGTGCTTCATGTAACCGCCGGTGGTTGTAGTACTCGACAAAGCGTGCGACGGCCCGCTCGAGTGCCCAGGGGCTGTAGTACTGCTCGAGCTTCACGCTGTTCTTCATCGACCGGTGATAGCGCTCGATCTTGCCTTGGGTCTGCGGATGGTACGGGGCCCCGCGAGTATGAGTCATGTGGCGCTCGTC
>JAAZYN010000766.1 GCA_014239625.1 Myxococcales bacterium
AGGGGCACCCGCCGGCACCGCCAGCGGGCTCACCACCTCGCTGACTGACAGCGGTGACCGCTGAGGGTGGGGTGGGCTAGGGCCGGTTGGGTGCGCACGGTGCGTCGGATGCCGTCGCCCTCGATCTCCTTGGCGGCCTCGTCGAGGGCCGGGACGATCACCAGCACGTCGCTCATGCGGCCCGCTCCAGCATCGCGAGGAGCTCTGCGGAGCGCAGCGCGGCGCTCTCTTCGGCGCCCTGGCCCGGATGGCAGATGATCTCCACCCGACCACGGTCCAGCCCGGTCAGCGCGGCGCGCCACTTGTCCAGGCCCAGGCGGGCGCTGTCGCGGGCCCCGCGGCCGGAGAGCACCTCCAGGCCCGCCGCGGTCCAGTGTCGCTCCGCTCGGGCCGAGGCTGCGCGCAACGCGACGACTCGGGGTCCCCAGCCGAGGGTCCCGTCCAGCACGCGCACTCGGGGGTGCGAGAAGCGCTGGGCCAGGCGGGTGACGGCGCCGGTCAGCCCCGGCAGCAGATGCAGGTGGTAGTGGCCGTTGAGGGCGTCCACCCGGCCCCAGGAGGTGACGACTCGCTGGATCTGGGCCGCCCACTCGCGCTCCACCGCGGCGCGGCTCACCCGGCCGGCGGCGTAACGGACCAACACAGGGCCGATGGAGCCGGCAAAGGCGGTCGCCGGACCGGTCAGGGGTGACCCGTGGACCAGGTTGAGGTGGGCCGCCACCCGGGTCTTCGGGAAGCGGCGCCGCAGCGCCCGCATCGCGGGCTCGAAGGTGGCCCCGTTGGGGACCACCGAGACCGAGGTCACGACCCCTCGACGGAGGGCCTCCAAGATGGCCGCGTCCCAATCGGGGCGCATGCCGAAGTCGTCTGCGGTGACGCATTCAAGCACCCAGCACCCACTCGCCGAGGAAGGTCCGGGTGTCGTCGAGGACGGCGTGCAGCGAGGACTGACGGAGGCGTCCGACCATCCGGCGCATCGTCCGCGGGCGCAGATAGAACTCCGCATAGGCGCGCATGCGCCAGCGCTTGAGCTGGGTCAACGAGAGGGTGTCGGTGGCGACGATGGCCTGGTTGAGCTCGAACCTGGACCAGTCGGTGGTCACCAGGGCGCCTTGTTCGGTGGCTTGCTGGTAGAGCTCCGTCCCAGGCATGGGGATCGCGTAGTAGAACTGCGCAAAGTCCGGGTCGAGGGCTTTGGCGTAGTCGATGGTCCGTCGGATCGTCTCCGGGGTCTCCCCCGGGACGCCGAGGATGAAGTGCGCCAGGCTCGGGATGCCGACCTCGCGGACCGCCCGGAGGGCTCGATAGCCTTGAGCGATGGTGGTCCCCTTGCGCATCCTGTCGAGCATGCCCTGATCGCCGGACTCGACGCCGAACGCGATCCCCGAACACCCGGCGTCCTTCATCGCCAGGCCCAGCTCGCGGTCGAAGCTGTCCACTCTGGAGTTGCACATCCAGGAGCAGTCGACCTGGCGCGCGATGAGCTCTTCGCACAGATCGAGGACGTAGCGACGATCCAGCGTGAAGCAATCGGCCCACATGACGATGTCGCGGACCACGCCCCGATCGACGATCTCGGCGATCTCGTCCACCACCCGATCCACCCTGCGAGTACGCAGCTTCTTTCCGTAGTAGAGGTGCGCGGTGCAATAGGTGCAGGGGTGCGGGCAGCCTCGCGCTGGCACGACGAGGCTGTACGGGCGACGCGGTAGGGGCAGGTAGTAGGCCGCTTCGTCGACCAGGTCCCGGGCCGGCACCGGGAGGTCGTCGAGGTGACTGAAGAACTCCCGATCGGGAGAGCTGCGAAACCCGGCGCCGTGTTTGAAGGTGAGGCCGTCTACCTGGTCGAGTGAGCTCCCGGCGGCCAGCGCATCGGCCAGCGCGGTCACCGTGATCTCCGGCTCCCCTCGGACGACGGAGTCCAGGCTGCATGCGTCCAGGGTGCCCTCGGGCTCCGCCGTGACGTGGACCCCGATGGCGGTGATGTGGGCCCTCGTCTGGTCTGCGAGAGCGTCCACCGTGGCCGCGTCCGCGGTCACCGTCGGGGTCGCCATGTTGACGACGATGAGGTCGCTGCTGAGGAGGGCGCGCGCGTCAGCAGGGCTGGGGGTCGACGCCGACGAGCCCGGGACGCTGGCGTCGACGATGGTCACGTCATGTCCCGACTGGCGCAAGCTGGCCGCGATGGAGGGGAGGCTCACCGGGAGCATCCGGTATCCGAAGGAGGACAGCCGCTGCTCGCAGCGGCCTTCGCGGATATAGGCCATGCCGTCTGGCCCCATGGGGTTGAATAACGCCACCCGCATGTCTGGCTCACTCCTTTCGGGTTTCCTGGCAGCCGCGATGGCGCGCACGGCACGCCGAAGAGCCACTATGGAGTAGCATGGTCGCGGAGGCGATACAATTTGAGCCGGCCCAGCCGTCGCTCTTCCAGGCCGAGCTCTGCGAGTCGCCGCTGCCAGTGGAGGGACCGTGGGTCATCCTCCACCACATA
>JAAZYN010000767.1 GCA_014239625.1 Myxococcales bacterium
TCAAGGCGGGCCGACGCAGGACTGGCGGGGGTCAATTCAAGGAGGCCCAACGCAAGAGCTGGGTCGAACAAGCGGCGCCTCGCCAAAACAGGATCTTGCGCAAATACGCGGCGCACAGCAATCCGCCGCGAGAGCCGACTTGGCGAGGCACAGGTGCGGATCCGTGGGGTGGGGACGCAGGCGAGCGAACACTGGGATTAGAGGCCGTAGGCCGCCTCATACGCCAGGATCCATGCACCCGGCCCGAACCCGGTCATGGGGATGGCCCCCGCGTACGCCCCGTCACTGAGCAGCTCCGCGAACAACCCGTAGTTCGCAGCGGCCTGGCCCGTGACCCAGTCCAACAGCGTCCTCGCCTTGTGGGTCTGCCCCATGGCCGCCAGCGCGGTGGCGATCCGAAGGTCCATGACGACCCACTCCTGCTCGTCGTAGAATGTCGGATCGTCGGTGCGCATGTAGCCGGGTGAGCCCGGCTTGGACAGATAGGCGTCCAACGCCGCGATGGTCCCGAAGGACTCCACGCTGCCGGGATGCAACACGCCCAACGCGATGGCCTCGGCGGCGGCGGCGTCGAGGTAATAGGTCTCGAACGGCAGCTCTTCGTAGTTGCCGGCCAGGGCGGGCTGTCCGGTCCCCGGCACCGCGTCCACCACCAGCACCTCTGCGATCCCTTGGCGCAGGCTCTCGGCCGCCGAGCCATAGGCCTCGGCGCGCTCCACATCACCCATGAGCTCCGCCAGCGGCGCCGTCCGGGCCAACCCGTAGGCCGCGACGATGCTCGAGTAGGCATGGCGTTTGCGCGTCTCTGGCTCGGCGCAGAGGCCATGTGGGCACCAATGACGCTCCCAGATGGAGCTGTCGGGGTGCAACAAGCCGGTCGCCGGATCGATGAGCGCCACCAGCAGGTCCGCCACCCGCTGGCTGACCGTGGGCCAGTGGCTGGCCAGGGTGTCCATGTCGTCAGTCGCCACCACCAGCTCCGAGAACACCCACAGAAACAGGCCCCAATTGTCCCACTCGATGTTCGGGCCGCTGGCGTTGCCGTCCGACTCCTCGAGCCCACGTCCGTAGTAGCGCGTCACCGAGATGGCGTAGTCCGCCGGCAGGTCCACCCCCAGCCCCCACACACCGTCGCTGGGGTCAGCGCTCTCGATGAAGATCTGTTGATAGTAGTTGCCCAGCTCCGGCGCAGGCATCGGCCGCATCGTCGCCCCGAGCATGAAGTCCACCGCCGCCCGAGCCTCCGCCAGGTGACCCGCAGCGATGAGGCCCAGGATGGCGTAGGCCGCGTCCCGAACCCAGGTGATGTCCCAGCTACCCGGAACCAGGCTCGCCAGGATCTGACCCGAGCATTGGTCCGATGGGCAGCCGCTCGCGGCCGTCTCTCGCACCTGGGCCATCTTCAAGACCACGTTGGCGCGACGGTAGACGTCGCGGGCCGCGCCCGCCGATGGCCCAGCGACCCCCTCGGCGTGCCAGGCCGACCACCATGCCTCCTCGTCCGCCACGATCTGCGCTGGGCCCCGCCCCTTCACCCAACTCCCCAGCTCTCCCGCCGCGACCTCCGCCGACGGCGACCGGCTCAGGCTCACGGCGAGCCCCACGGTGGCCGTCGCGCCCGCAGCGAAGGGGGTGGAGGCGTCGGCGATGAGGAACTCGTGGCCGACGGCGACGTCATCGGTGACGCCAAGCGGGATCGCGCCCGCGTAGTGAGCGCCGTTGGCGACCAAGGTGAAGGGGTTGTTGGCCAAGCCGCCGCCATCGGCGGTGACGGTCGCTGGACTGAGGGGCTGATAGACGCCCCGCAGCCCCTCTCGCGACTCGACCAGCGCTGAGGTCGCGTCGTCGACGCTGATCGACTCGTCGGCGGCATCGCCCTCGCCGCCCAGATGAAAGTTCGACAAGACGAAGACGGAGGTGTCGAGCAGCGGCCCCCCGGAGATGTTTTCGACGACAGCCGTCGCGAGCAGGACACGCGTCGCGTCATGATGGAAGGGTACCGCCCAGGTGGTGGTGATCAGCAACTCGGCGGTGGTGTGGACCACCCGGATCATGCCGCTGTCCCCCACGTACCCGATGGAGGTGGGCGGATGACCGCTCAGCCAGCTGTCCTCCGAGCTGCTCCCAGCGACCCGCACCCCGAAGTAGAGGTCGAAGAGATAGTCCAGCGACGGCGTCGCGGCGTCGTAAGCCTGGTACATGTGCTCGCGAAAGGTCACCAGCTTGTGCTGCCCGGCGACGAGGTCCGAGTCGAAGACCACCGCGGCCAGTCCATTGGCGCTGGTCAGGGTGAAGTGGCTGGTCTGCGCCGGGTAGGCCACGTAACTGGAGACGTCGTGGATGGCTGAACAGTCTGGGGCACACCAGTCGCCTGCGGCGTTGTTTCCGTCGTCACAGGCCTCCCCCAGGGAGCCCTGGACCACCCCATCGCCGCAGTACTCCACCTGACAGCCCGCGCTGCATCCATCACCGTCGGTGAGATCGCCATCGT
>JAAZYN010000768.1 GCA_014239625.1 Myxococcales bacterium
ATGGAGCATTTCTTCTCTTCCTTCTTCTTCCGACAGGTGTTAGCGTACCCTCTGTTCTTGTACTGCCGTCTGATCTTCTTCACGAGGTTCTGATCCTCTCTGTTCAGTTCCAGGTCCTTCAGGAGTCGGTCGGCGTAGGCGGTGATACGGAGGATCCACTGTCGCATGGGCCTTCGGATAACGGGATGTCCGCCTCGCTCGCTCTTGCCGTCGATCACCTCTTCGTTGGCCAGCACCGTGCCGAGCGCGGGACACCAATTCACCGCGACCTCGTCCATGTACGCGAGGCCGCGCTCGTGGAGCTTCAGGAAGATCCACTGGGTCCACCGGTAATAATCGGGATCGGTGGTGTTGACCTCACGATCCCAGTCGTACGCCAGCCCCAGCCGAATGATCTGCCGCTTGAACGTCGCGATGTTCTTGGCGGTGGTTGCGGCGGGGTGGGTCCCGGTCTTGATGGCGTATTGCTCTGCCGGCAGACCGAACGCGTCCCACCCCATGGGGTGCAAGACGTTAAACCCGCGCATTCGCTTGTAGCGCGCCATGATGTCGGTGGCGGTGTAGCCTTCCGGGTGGCCCACGTGCAGACCCGAGCCGGACGGGTACGGAAACATATCCAACACGTAGTACTTGGGCTTGTCGCCGCCCGTCTCCGCGCGGAAGGTCTTGTTGTCGAGCCAGTGCTGTTGCCACCGAGGCTCGACGTCCGCGTGGGGATAACGCTCGCTGCTCATCGCGATTCTCTCCGCTTGCTGTACGGGGACCCCACCGGGCCCTGTTGGGAGCGCCGGAGCCTAGCAGACTGCGCGCCCGGTCGCCACGGTGGGGTTTGCCAGGGTGCAATGAAGCACGGTAGGGTCTCCTGTGTTTTGGCAGCGCGGTCTAGGTCAGATCGAGGTGATCTGCGGCAGCATGTTTTCGGGCAAGTCCGAAGAGCTGATCCGTAGGCTTCGCCGCGCCCGTATCGCGCGCCAGCGAGTCCAGGTGTTCAAGCCGGCGGTTGACGACCGGTCCGGAGACCGGGAGGTGGTCAGCCACTCGGAGCAGCGCGTCGGGGCACTCCCCGTGTCGTCGAGCGCTGACATCATGAGGTTGACCGCGGACCGCACCGAGGTGGTCGGTGTCGACGAGGTTCAGTTCTTCGACGCCGGCATCGTCGACGTGGTCGGCAAGCTCGCCAATCAGGGCAAGCGGGTCATCCTGGCGGGGCTGGATCAGGACTGGCGAGGGCGGCCCTTTGATCCCATGCCCGCGCTGATGGCCACCGCCGAGTACGTCACCAAGACGCTCGCCGTCTGCTCGCGCTGCGGCGCGCCCGCCAACAAAAGCCAGCGCCTGGTCTCTGACGACGGCAAGGTCCTCATCGGCGCAGGTGAAGCCTACGAGCCTCGATGTCGGCGATGCTTCGAGCCGGAGTTCGCGCGCCAGCTGGGCATCGACTTCGACGCCTCCGCGGGCGATCCCGCGGCGGTCGGACGGGAGGACTCGTGACCTGGACAGCTGCTCACCCCGCCCTGGCGCTGCTTGTCCTGGCGGTGACCGCCCCAACGGCCGGCGCCGCGGAGCCCGGCGGGTCGCCCATCATGGATCTCTACACCCAGGGGAAGTACGGCAGCGCCGCGTTTCGGTGCGACCGGGCCGAGCAGGCTGCCAAAGACACAGGCACCGCGCTGCGGCCCGAGATCCTCGAGGTCTGTGCCAAGGCCAACCTGAAGCTGGGCGACAAGCTCGCCCGGGTGCGCAGCTTTCGGGAGGCCTTGAAGCGCTGGCGGAAAGCGGCGGCCCTGGATCCGTCCCTGGCCGAAGACCCCGAATACGTCCGGCGCCTGGAGACGGGCTTGCCTGGCTCCGGCAAGGTCCAGCGGCCACCCAAGGCGCGCAACACGAAGCCTGCTCGGCGCACCACGCGCAGCGCGCAGCCACCCAAGCCCGAGTTTCCGACCGGCGAGAAGGGACCACGGGCTGGCAGGGTCGTCGGGATCGGGGTCAGCGGTGGCTGGGACGGTATCTTGACCGTGGCGTTGGCCTGGATGCACGCCGAGCGGATCTCCATCGAGGTGGCCACCGGCATCTTCTTTCGCACCTTGGACACCCGCATCAAGGTTTACGGCCTCAAAGAGATGCTCACCCCATTTATCGGCCTCGGCATGCTCACGCCCTTCGGGCCCCGAAAGAAGAACCCGAGCGGCGGGCAGCGCGTGCTCCCGCGCTACGACCTCGACATCCCGCGCTACGGTAACCTTTACGCGGTGGGGCAGATGATCCACCTGGACCTCGGGCTCAGCCTGGCGGTCTGGAAGGCTGAGATCACGGCCGGCGCGTCGTTTTACACGTCGTTCAACCAGGACGACCCCAACCGCCTGCTGTTCTTCCCGCAGTTCGGCGCTCAGGTGATGTTCTACTTCCCGTAGCGGCTAGTGTCCCGCGTGGAGAGTCCCGTAACGCTCTCCGGGGCTCTTTCGGCCCAGCTCTGCGTTGGGCCTCCTTGAA
>JAAZYN010000769.1 GCA_014239625.1 Myxococcales bacterium
AGGGTGGTCGCCTCCACAGCGTGCCGGGTCGACGGCTCTGCGACGCCAGGGAGGCGCCGCAGCCATGGTCCGGGCGCCCGAGCTGACAACCCGCGCCGCCGATGAGGGAGGGCTCGGTCAGCCCGGCGAGGGCCCGACCACACCGCCACACTTGCTGTGCTGGTGGTTTTTTGCTGGGATGCACCCTGCTCGGAGGCTGACGAAAAAATCTTCCGACGATCTGAATAACCCACCCTAACGGCCGTCTACCGGCTGATGACACGGAGTTACCAACGTTGGGACGCGAGGAAGACGCCGCTCTGGTCGAGCAGTGTAAGGCTGGAGACCGAAAGGCTTTCCAGACACTCGTGGAGCGCTACCAGCGCAAGGTCTACACGATCGCCTTCGGCATCGTGCGCAACCACGATGACGCCATGGACGTCACCCAAGACGCGTTCGTCAAGGTCCACCGATACCTTCCGAACTTCAAAGGAGATTCCAGCTTCTATACCTGGCTCTATCGGATCGTGGTCAACCTCTGCATCGACCGAAAGCGACGCGCCACCCGCGCCGCTGAGGTGGACTACGACGACGCCCTCGAGCATTCCAGCGACGCGGCAGCTGGGCCGACGTTGGCGTCGACCTACATCGAGAGCCCACAAAAAGCGCTCGCGCGCAAGGAGCTTCGGGAGCAGATGGGCGTCGCCCTGGGTAAGCTCAGCGACAGCCACCGGAAGATCCTGGTGCTGCGGGAGGTGGAAGGCATGTCGTACGAGGACATCGCCGAGACCCTGGGCGTCGCAAAGGGCACGGTGATGAGCCGACTGTTCCACGCCCGAAAGAACTTTCAGAAGGCATTGAGTCGATATTTGAGGTAGTTGTAATAGAGGTTAGGGTAAAGACGATGAACTGCAGCCAAGTCAAAGAACAGCTTCACCCCTTCGCGGATGGCGAGTTGCCGCCCGAGGAGATGGCTGCTGTGCAGGCAGCGCTGGCGGACTGCCTAGACTGTGAGCTGGAGCTCAAGGAGCTCGAGGCCACCAGCCTGTTTGCCCGCGAGGCGTTCACGGCGCCGGTGGCGGACGTCGACCTGTCGGGTGTATTCGGCGGGGTGATGGCGCGAATCGCCGCAGAAGACGCTGCGGAGGCTGCTGCCGCAGCCCCCAGCCCGACCACCGATCCCGAGGCGCCCGGGTTGTGGGAGCGCTTCACCTCGTGGTTGAGCGACGCGGTGCGTTTCGAGCAGCCGCTTCAGTCGCTGGGGGCGATGGCCGCTGTCATCCTTGTGGTCGGCGGCATCTACTCTATCGCTGGCCCAGCGGACACCGGCTCGACCAGCCCGCCGAACGACGGCATCACCGCGCCGGTGGTGGCGGATGGCGCCGACGATGGGGCGAAGAAGAACGCTCCACGCCGACGTGGGATGGAGCAGGAGCAGGAGATGGTCCGCTCCAATGGCGCTGCGGTCGAGAGCTACGAGGTCGCCGAGGGGCAGCTCATCATCGAGGGCGGCGCAGACGACGCCCCGGTGGTCGTCTGGCACGTCGACAACGACGAGGGCGATGGGACCGATGGTAAGGCCCCAGCGCCGAGCACGAAGTAGCCGACGATGACACGCAACACCTTTATCGTCACAGCGCTCCTGGCGCTGGTCGGGCTGGTTACGCCAGCGTCGGCGAGGGACGCCGACGGGCCGCCACCCAGCCTCCAGAAGGGAGAGCGGGTGGCGCTCTCGGTGACCGTCATCGAGATGAGCAACGGTGCGCCGATGGTGGACCCAAAGCTGAAGGCTCTGGCGCGCCACTTCAAGCAGAGCTTCAAGAACTACAAGACGTTCAAACACGTCGCGTCCCACGCGATGCGGCTCGTGCAGGGCAAACCGGCGGCCCAGTCGGTGCGCGGAAAGCGGCTCGAGGCCGAGTACCTGGGCCGCAAAGACAACGTGATGCGAGTTCAGGTCAAGTTCGACGGCGCCCGGATGACCATGAAGGTCCGCGACGGCGGCCTCTGGTTCCACGCGGGGCGGCGGGGCAAAGGCGGGACCGTCACCGTCCTGGCGCTGCGGGCTCGACGGCAGTAGGCGCCCAGGGCGACGAGCGCCCTGCCGACAGAGCGGCGACCGGGTGGGGGCGACCGACCGGGTCGCGGAGTCGCCGGCGCCCGCCCTCGGAGCGGCGCGGTGTCTTGCAGGGCGCGGAGGAAGTAAGCGCCCACGCCCTGCCGACAGAGCGGCGACGGCGCGGGGGCGACCGACCGGCCCGCCTGCGCGATGGTCCGGCGGACCGACCTGAATGCGCGGTGCTCGAGGCGGTCGAGGGCCGACGACCACCAACGGGTGATTGACACACGAGGCCGCCACTGGCTAGTGTCCCGCGTGGAAAGTAGCGTCACGTTATTCGGGAGCGTTTCGGTCCAGGTCAAGGCGGGCCGACGTAGGACTGGCGGGGTCAATTCAAGGAGGCCCAACGCAGAGCTGGGCCGAAAGAGCCCCGGAGAGC
>JAAZYN010000076.1 GCA_014239625.1 Myxococcales bacterium
CGTACGTGCAGTACGACTTTGCCCGCCTCCGGTCCGTGCCACACCCGGCAGCACTGCGCCTCCTTGGTTTCCCTCGAAGTTCCATGAATGATCCGGGCTAGACGACCGGCGTAAGACGAACTGAGGCGTTCAACCCGACCCCCTCGCGCGGTCACCGGCGTCGCCGCCATCGTCGAGCTACGGCCTACCGATCGGCGGTCGGTTGTCGCTGGGAGCGGGGCGTGGCATTTTCCTCGCCCGACGACGACCGCGAGGGTTCAGATGCTCCGCTCCACCACCAGTCTTCTAGTGACCCTGTTGTCTTTTGGTTGCGCCGCCACCGGTGACGCCACGAGGTCGAATGACGCGACGACTCCGGCGACCCAGGCGCCGACCATCGGGGCCCCCGCGTCGCGGGCCCCCATCGACGGACACCGACGCCTCGCCCACGACGTCATCCCCACCCGATATGAGCTCGATCTGACCGTCGACCCGCGCCGCGACAGGTTCTTCGGCAAAGCCGCCATCGAGGTGAAGGTGGCCCATCGCACCCCGGAGATTCGACTCCACGCGGACGGCCCAAAGGTCACGCGCGTCCAGATACAGGTCGCCGGCAAGACGCTCGCGGCGCGATCGGAGACCGGCCGCAACGGCGGCCTGGCCATCCTCGTAGCCGAGCCCCTGCCGCTGGGCGACGCGACCATCCACATCGACTTCGAGGCGCCACTTCCGACTACCCCGCTGGGGATCTATCGGGTCGAGTCCGGCGACGACTGGTACGTGTTCACGCAGTTCGAGCCGCTCGAGGCGCGTCGTGCGTTCCCGTCGTTCGACCAGCCCGAGTTCAAGACCCCCTTCAAGACCACCATGCGCGTGCCCAGGGGTATGACCGCGCTGACCAATGGTCCCGAAGACAAACAGAGCGCGAGCGGCGACTTCGTGAGGTTCGACTTCGCTCAGACCAAACCGATCCCGACCTATCTGGTGGCGTTCGCGGTCGGCCCCTTCGATATCGTGGAGGCCCCCCCGACGCCCGGCCTTCCGCGGATCCGGACGGTGGCGGTCAAGGGCAAGGGCAAGCTCGCGACGTGGGCCAACGCGACCACGGCGAAGGTGCTCACCGCCCTGCAGGACTACTTCGGCGAACCCTACCCCTACGCCAAGCTCGACCAGGTAGCGGTCCCCAATTTCAGCTCCGGCGCCATGGAGAACGTGGGGCTCGTCACCTATCGGGAGCGCCTGCTGCTGCTCGGTGATGGCAGCGACGCTCCCCCCGAGGCAAAGATGTGGGGAACGGTCGTCATCGCGCACGAGCTCGGCCACATGTGGTTCGGCAACAAGGTCACCCTGGCCTGGTGGGACGACCTCTGGCTCAACGAAGCCTTCGCCACTTGGATCTCCTTCAAAATCACCGACCTTGTGGCCCCCGAGCTGGACGCGTCGGTCGCCATGCGGGGGCGGGTCGGCCGCACCATGTCTTGGGACGCGCAAGCGGCCTCCCGGGCGATCCGCCAGCCCATTGAGCACGGCGGCGATGTGTATAACGCCTTCGATCCGATCACCTACAGCAAGGGCGCCGCTGTCTTGAACATGGTTGAGGCGTGGTTGGGACCCGAGGACATGCGCAAGGGGATCCGTGGGTACGTCGCCGCCCACAGCCACGGCGTCGCGACCACTCCGGACCTCCTAGAGGCCCTCAAGAAGGCCAGCGGGAAAGATGTGTCCAGAGCCATCGCGATGTTCTTGGACCAGCCCGGGACCCCGCTGGTCAAAGCCAGCCTCCGCTGCAGCAAGGGCAGTGATGCTCGACCCAGGCTCGAGCTCTCCCAGACCCGTTACCTGCCAGCGGGAAGCACCACCGCCCAGGGCGCCCCCTGGCGCATCCCCATGTGCGTGCGCTTTGGCCACCGGGACGGCAGGACTCAACGACACTGCGGCGAGCTGACCGGGCCGTCGGGTGAGCTGCGCCTTCCGGTGCGGTGGTGCCCAGCCTGGTTTCACCCCAACGACGGCGAGCAGGGCTACTACCGATGGTCTCTGGACACCCGCGCGATGAAGGCGCTGGTCACGACCTACCGCTCGCGCTTGACCATCGTCGAGCGGGTGGCCCTGGCAGACCACTTCCAGGCCCTGGTCGAAGCCAACGCGATCGACACCGCGACGGTCCTGGAGGGCCTGCTTGCGCTCTCGACAGAGACCCACCACGAGATCGTCAAGAGCCTCATCTCCCCGCTGAAGACCTTCCATCGGCACGTCCCCAAGGCGCTTCGTGGTGAGTATGGCCGCAAGGTGGTTCGCAAGGCTCTGGGCCCCCACCTGAAGAGGCTGGGCTTCGTCACGGCCCCCAACCCCAAGAGCAACAGCTTCGCCGATGCGCTGATTCGACCGGCGGTCAGCCGCGCCTACGTCGATCTGATGGGCGCCGCAGCTTCGACCCAGGCGAAGGCTGCGGTCAGGGCGGCCAAGGCGGCCCTCGCAGAGCTGGCGAAGGCCGACGCCAAACTCTTCAGCGTCGCCGTCCCGATGGCAGGTCGTCACGGCGGGAGCGCGTTCAGAACGACTCTTCGGAGGTCCCTCGACAAGGCCCCGACCCCAGCGCACAGGGTCGCCATGGTGCGAGGGCTGGGTGCCGCGGCGGACGCCGCCGGGGTCAAAGCCGGCCTGGATCTACTCCTCGATGGCACGCTGCGCGCCCAGGACGTGCGGGAGGTGCGTCGCTTCAGTAGCTCGTCGTACGCCGCGGTGCGGGCGGGCTGGGACTGGCTCACCACGAACTACGAGGCCATGGTCAAGCTCGTCGGGACCAAGTCGGCGCGCCACCTCGTCTGGTTTGGCGCGAGCCTGTGCACCGAGGAGGACAAGGCGGCGTTCACGGCCTTCTTCTCGGCCCCCGCGCGGGCTACCCTGGGGACCAAGCGGATGGCCGCCGCAGCGGGTGAAATGATCGACCGCTGTGTCCGCATGCGAGCCACGGTTCAACCCGCCCTCACGCGGTATCTGACGGACTCGAGCTGCAAGGCGCCGAAACGCAAATGCAGGCGCGGCTATCGCTGCGACGAAGAGACCGACACCTGCGTCAAGGTGATCCGCGAGCCCAAGAGCTGCAGGGACGTCACATGCGCGGTCGGCGAGCGCTGCCGTTTGGGCCGCTGCGTCACCCGAAAGGCCCCAGGAAACCCGCCGACCGGCAAGGGCGCGGGGTTGGGTGCCATATCCATCACCGTCATTCTTCGAGTGACCCCTGTGGGTTCAAAAAAGAGCCGCCTGGTACTCAGCAGGGGCTCCGTCCACCACGTCTCCGTGGGTGACATCGTGCACGTTCCCGGCGTGGGTAAGGGCACGATCAATAAGGTCCACCCACGCCGATCCCAGGCCATCATGAACAAACCACCCTCGGCGTTGGCCGGCAAGAAGCACGCCAGTGTCCGCCGATGGTTCAGGTGACCAAAGAGCTCGCGGATGGACGTGTCTGCGACAACACGCACCCCCAAGCCCAAACACACAGCCTGCTCGGCCGGCAGCTCTCGACGCCGGACGGAGGCCTTCTCAGCCGCTGTAAGACCCGCAAAAACCCTTGCTGGACCGACGTTTGCGGCGAACCGAGCGACTCCTTGCGGCCCCTGCTCGTGCAGCGCATCCAAGCGCTCGGCGAGGGCAGACGTTGGTCGACCTCCGGTGTGGAGATCGCCCGACCTTGATCCTCGCAGGCCAAACAGCCAGATAGCCAAGGGATTGCAGCCACCAACCACCGCCCAATTCGAGGCGACGTCGCCCTCGGCCACAGGGGCGCCTCGCGGAGCCCGTCACGTTCGCTTCACGCGCGACCCGGGGCGTGGCGGCTCGAGCCAAGGCGGGCGGTCGCAGGGCTGGCGTGGGTCCATCAACGGAGACCCAACGCGGCGCCGACCCGCGACGCCGCGGCGGTCGCGTTGGAGCCATGTCGACCGCGCCATCAGAGCTCGCGGTAACCTCACCTGGGGGTTGGAGCTCGACCGCGCATCAGAGCTCGCGGTCAACCTCACCTGGCGGGCGGATCCGACGCCACCGCGACGGATCGTCCCGAAGCGCCCACCCCCACGCACCGACGCGGCGACGTCCACTCCCGCGATCCAAGGGGCCGCGCATCAACACCCGGGTGTGAATGCCATTTGCTAAGTGAATGTAAGTGGTACATCGTCGACGAGGTGCCTATGGTCTGCTCCAGCAAGGAGGCCCGTATGTTGAGTCCTAACGTTTCGCCCCGCGCTTTGCTGCGCCGTTGTGTTGCCCCTCGTCGCTTCGACGCCGACGCTGGCGCCTATGACGACATGGTCGCGCCCCCCAGCGCCCTCATCGGGGCGGACGGTCGCTATCCGTCGGGCTGGTACTCCGAGCCGCCCGCGAACATCAACGTCGAAGGTAGCGCGAAGGGGGGTTGGCGACGACTCCACCGTTGGTTCTTCGTCCACTTTGACAGCGAGGATCTGTTCGTCAGCGCCAACCTCATCGATCTCCGCCTGGGCGGCAACGCAGGGATCGTGGTGCTGGACAAACGCACCGGTGAGTTCACCGTAAACGCCAAGACCGGCCTGCTGCTCAACAATGGAGTCCAGATCTCCGAAGACTTTCGGCGCTTTCACGATCGCCACACGGGCTCCTCGATCACCATCTCGGCCGACGATCGTCACCTCACCTTCTCGCTGAGCATCGACGGCGTCACGCTGGAGGGTCGCGCCAGCGCGCTCTTCGATCGCCCCTTCGTCCAATCCACCAGGCTCGGCGACACCCTCGGGACGCTGCAGATGTGGGGCAACCTTCGCCTCGACGAAGGGCGCTTGACCAGAGACGGTGTCGTGACCGAGCTACCGGCTGGACTCTATGGCGCCTACGATCGCTCGCTGGGGCATCGCCGGCTGTTGGAGAACTGGAACTGGATCGCCGCTTGCGGCGCCGCCACGGCTGGTGAGACCACCGTCCCGTTCGCGCTGCACGCGGCGCTCGATCGCGCCGGCGCGCGGCCCCACGTAGATGGCCGGAAATTTGCGCTCTGGGTCGGCGACCGCTTCGCCAAGCTCTCGCAGCTACGCTTCGATTATAGCTACACCGACAAGCGCGCGTTGGAGACCACCGCCTGGCGTATCACCTCGGACCGCGGCGCCGACTGCTGGGTAGACCTGGTGTTCACTCCGCGCTTCCACCGCCGCGACGCCCACCGCATCCCGATGCTGTTCAACGTCGACCATAGCCAGTACTTCGGCGAAGTGTGCGGCGAGGTGTGCGCCGATGGGGCGCGGTACCGGGTGTCAGACGTCTTCGCCACGACCGAAGACTCGATGATGGTGGTCTAACCCCCATTTCTCACCAACCTCTGGCTCATGCTTGGGATCCTCGGCGCTTTCGCGGCGTGCTCCCTCCAGCCGCTTTGCAGTATGCCCGATACACCTTCAGCGGCTTCCGGTCCGCGCCACCGCGAAATCACTCGAGCCTCCCGGCGCGTCGCTCAGAGTCTGGTGAGAAATGCGGGCTAACTGCCTGAAATCACATGCAGGCTGTCGACTTGAGTAGAACCGAGAGGCCAGACGTAGGATAGTGGGTCTCCGTTGCCGGATGGAGGTCCCCGCCGTTGAGCCTTGCCCGCCTTGTCTTGTGGCTCGTGGTCGCTTACGCCGCGGGCGCGTGTCCGCAGGCCCCGGTGCCCGCTGCACATGACGCGGCCGTTGACGCTGACGCTGCTGCGGCTGCCGAGGTCGGCTCGCCGGAGGTCGCGGGCTCGGACGCATCCAGGGTGTGCACGCCCGGCGTCCTCGGTTGCGCCGGCCCGATGACCGCCTCGGTGTGCAACGATGAAGGCAGCGCGTATGACACCACGCCCTGCGAGAGCGGGCTGACATGTTGGCCGGATTCGGGCACCTGTAAGCTCCCCAACTGCGACCCCGGCGCGCGCGAGTGCCGAGGGGTCGACAGCTTCCGCGTTTGCGGGGAGTACGGCATTCAGTGGGGTGACACCCTCGAGTGTCCGACCGACACCGTCTGTATCGACGGTGAATGCGCGGGGTGCCCGGTCGGGGCGGTGGAGTGCCTGTCGTCGCTGACGTATCGTGAGTGCGGCGCCGACGGTGTCTGGGCCGAAGAGCTGGCGTGTGGAGAGGACAAAGGCTGCGCCAGCGATGAGTGCTGCAACTTCACCGGAGCGTGCAACGGCGACGGTGAGGCGGTGGCGCTTTGCATCACTGACGATGGGACCGTGCTTCAGGACGAGACGACCCCGTGTGCCCAGGGAACGCAATGCTACAACGGCACATGCGTCTCCTGTATCCCGGGGACCACGCAGTGCTCGGGTGACGCCTATCAAGAGTGTCTGCCCAGCGGCCTCGAGTTCGGCCCGACGACCGCGTGCCCCACCGGCGAAGTGTGTGTCGGCGGCGCCTGCACCGTCGACGGGTGCCTGCCGCGCGTGCTGTTGGTGGTGGACCGCTCGGGGAGCATGAGCAGCGATTGGTCGGACGTCATCGCGTCGGTGGACGCGCTGAGCCAAAACAACCCGGGATATTACGGCCTCATCGCTTTCCCCGGGACCCTCGACAGCTGCGCCGCACCCGATGAGCTCGACGTCCCGATGGCGCTCAACAACAGCTTCGCGCTCAACCTTTGGATGTCCAACGCGAACGTGACCGGCGCCACCCCGCTGTTGGAGGTCATGGACAAGCTGGTGTGGCTGGCCCCTACGGCGCTCGGGGGGAAACCGGGCACCGTCGTGGTGCTCTCAGATGGCGATGACAGCTGCGCCTCGGGAAACATCACGGGTCAGCTGGGCGACATCGCCGCGACGCTCAACAATCAATACGCCATCGTCACCTACGCGATCGGATACGGTTACGACCAGGCGGGTGACAGCGCCGAGCTCAACGCGTTGATCAGCAAAGGCGGCAGCGGCCAGGCGCAGCACATCGTGGCTGGCAGTGAGGCCGAGCTGACGGACGTGTTTCAGGGCATCATCGACGACATCAAATACTGCGACTGATCGAGGTTCTCGGAGGCCATGGCCAAAGGCAAGCGCCGCAATCGCAGGCCTCGGCGACCGAAGTACAGCGCCGAGCAGCCTCTAGAGCTGGAGGTCGCGGTCCCGTCCATCCAGCAGGTCCCCGCGTCGGCTTTGGGTGTCGCGCTGGCTCGCCCGGTGGAGGCGTTCTTCGACGCGATGCCGGAGGTCGCGGACACCGCCTCGGGGCGTCAGAAGGCCCAGACGATTCGAGCGGTCCTGGGTCTCACCGCGTTGTTGCTCGTCATCGCAGCCCGTGACGGACAGACGTGGCTCGGAGTCTTGGGTGTCTGTGTGGGCGTCGTCCTGGTGTTCGTCCCTATGTCGGGGTTGCGTAAGGCGCGCTGGAAGCATCGCCTGAAACGGATCACCGGGGGCCGTGAGCGCCGCGTTCATGCCGCCGCCTCACTACGCTTCGACGGCACCAAGCTCACGATACGGGGTGCCGACGGCAAGATCTGGCGCTCGGCGCGCCCTCTCGTCCCACCATTCGTCGTGGTCTGGGGGGGGCACGAAGGGGTCGATTGGTTGGGGATCGTCAACCCAAAGGGGAAAAAGCGGGAGGCGTTGTGGTTCAGTTCATCCGCGGGCGCCGACCGGCTGGCCGATCAGCCGCCCCTGGCCACGGCGTTGGCGGCGCACGTGCAGTGGTCGGTGGACGGCAACGTGGAGGTGGCCCAGGCCGGCGGCGACGCGTTCGAGGCGCTGTGCGCCGCCCTGGGTCCGTTGCCGCCGTCGGGCGGCGCAGGCCGCGTCTGAACCCGCTGTTCGCTTGCCCGCGGCCGTGGCGAACGTCTGCCCTCACGCGGCGGCAGCGCCAGGGGTGGCGCCTGTCCCCAACGGTGGCAGACCCTCAGTAGGCGATCCCGCTGAGAGGGCACTCCGCGGTGATGGCGGCCACGTCGCAGGGGGTCGGCGGCATGCAGCTGAACCACGCCGGGCAGTGGATCGGCTGCTCACAACCGCACCCGCACTCGTTGCTGAAGGTGGTCGTCCCCTCGCCGCACAGATAGTCGATGAGCGCGCACTCCTCTGGACTGTCGGCGACGTACGACTTGCCGAACTCAGCCGCCGGGTCACACGCGCAGCTCTTCTTGGTGGACAGCAAGTTGCCATCGGAGCCACAGGTCACGGTGTTGCAACCGTCGCCGGCGGGGAAGGTCTGCCCCTCGAAAAAGGACGCCCCCGCCAACTCACAGGTCTCGGTGCAGGCCATCTGGGTGCAGGCGACCTCGCCGCCGGCCATGCAGCTGCAGGTGTTGCAGCCGTCATCCCAGCTCTCGCCTTCGGGGTAGGACTGGCCATTGTGGATGCAGCCGTCGGGGCAGGCCTTCTTGGTGCAGGCGACCTCGAGGCTGTCGGTGCAGGTGCACGTGTTGCACCCGTCGCTGGCGGGGAAGCTCACGCCGACCGCGTAGCTCTCGCCCTCGTAGAGGCACGTCTGCTGACACGGCAGCTCGGTGCACGCGACGTCACCGTCATCGACGCACTCGCAGGTGTTGCAGCCATCGGTGGCGGCGAAGCTGCTCCCGACGTCGTGCTGTTGACCGTTGTAAAAGCATCCTGAGATGCACGCCATGAGCGTGCACGCCACGTCGCCATCGTCACCACAGTAGCAGGTGTTACAGCCGTCTTCGGCGGGGAACGAGTCACCCGCGCCGTAGGCTTGCCCGTCGTACTCGCAGACCGGGTTGGCGCACGCCGTCGGGATGCACTCCACGTCGCCATTGTTGCAGGTGCACTCCTCACACGGATCCCCGGTCGGGACCTGCTCGCCTTGTTGATAGGTCACGCCGCCAGCCGTGCACTCGGCCAGGCAAGGGGACGCGGTGCAGGCGACCGTCCCATCGCCCGTGCAGGTGCACGTGTTGCAGCCATCGGGGGCGGGGAATGTGTCACCAGGCGTGTAAGTCGTGCCGTCGTCTTCACAGGTTACCGCGCAGCCGATCTCGGTGCAGGTGACCTGCCCTCCGGTCTGGCAGGTACAGGTGTTACAACCGTCTACGGCGTCGAAGGTCGCGCCGGCGGCGTGGGTCTGACCGTCGTAATCACAGGTGTCGGGGCACGCCATCAAGGTGCAGGCGATCTCACCATCGTGGCAGCCACACGAGTTGCAGCTGTCTCCCGAGTCCACGGACTGACCGTGCTCGAAGGTCTGCCCGTCGTGGGTACAGGACGCCTCGCCGGGTGGCTCGCATGCCAACGCGCCCGTCGCCAGGATGGTCATCAGCGCGATCATTCCAAAGCTGTTGAAAGATCGCCTCGTCGTCCGTTGGTCTCGCATGTCTCTTCCCCGTGGAGTGTCCCTGAAGCGCTGCCGCGTGTGCACTGTCTCCCCAAAGCAACCCACGTGCCAGTTCAGCTCGCGCCCCAGAACAGTAGGCTGAGAACCGAAGAACAGGACCACGCGCACGCTGCTCTGAGAAAATAATTCACATATGTGAAATTATTCCATATCCTGTCTGGTGGGAGCGCCTGGGTTGTGGACGTCGGCGCGGATCCCATCCCGTCCACGCCGTCGCTACGGCGGCGCTCCTTCACGGGCAGAGGCGGTTACACACCCAGACGCCGCCACCGCAGTCCGTCGCGTCTCCCGGGGCGCAGGCCGAAAACCCACACGGGCTGGCGGCTCCGCAGTCGAGGAGACAGGCGGCGCCATCTGTACAGCTGGTCTCCTGGCAGCCTCCGGTGCCGCTGCACTGCACGCTACAGGCCACGCCGCTACAGTCCGTGATCAGGTTGTCGCTGGTGGACCCATCGATGGTGCAGGTCGAATCGCCCTGGCACGACACGACGCACTTTTTGGGATCGCCGTCGCAGCTCATGGCGCATGAGCTCGCGCCGTCGCACGCCAGGGTGCAATTCGATCCCGGCCCCGCCTCCCCGCACGACAGGGCGCAGGAGCAGTCGGTGGGACACTCCGCGCTGCAGTTTTGCCCCAGGCAGCCCGGGGTGTCGCCTGCACAACACTGCTCCGCACCGCAAGCGGCGCACCCGCCTTCGCAGGCGGCAGGAGCGCAGAGCGGTTCGTCGCCGTCGATGATGTCGTCACAGTCGTTGTCGACGCCGTCGCTGCATGCGCCCGGCCACAGCTCTGCTTCGAGGAGACCTGGGTTTGCCTGCGGCTCGAGGTCATCGCAGTCGCCGGTGACGGTGGCAGTAAACCCTCCGGCGCCCGCGCACAGGCACACTGGCGCGCCAACACCGTACCCGTCGCCATCGGCGTCGCTGAAATGGTCCACGCAGCCCAACGCGTCGCCTTCGTCTACCAGCCCGTCACAGTCTTCGTCGCCGCCACCACAGCTCTCGACGGTGTCATCGGTCTCATCGCTACAGAAGAGCGCCCCGCCAACGCACACCAGCAGGCCTTCAGCGCATAGATCGGCGTCCTCGCCATCGCAGGGCTGACCCACCACCGAAGGGTCACACTCAGAGACGTCCGGCCCGGCGTCGTTGGGGGGTCCGGCGTCGGGGGGCCCGGCGTCGTTG
>JAAZYN010000770.1 GCA_014239625.1 Myxococcales bacterium
CGGCTGGAGGTCGCCACAGCGCGGCGCTGTCTCGAGAACCTCGAGCCCCTGGAGCATCGCCGCGAGCTGCTTCACGCGCTGGACAGCACCCAGGCGTCGGCCGCCGATCTGCGCGTCGCGCTGACCCGCGCGGCGCTGATGCAGCGTCCGGCGGACCCCATTCATATCGACGACTGGCGTCGGATCGTGGAAGCCCGCCCGAGCCTTGACCAGCTGACGCCCAAAGCGCGAGCCCCCGAAGCCGACACGGCCTGGGGACACGCCACCGCGGTGCTGTCGCTCGTGGCGTGCGCCGCCGGGATCTTCTGTCTCGCGGCCTGGTCGGCCGCCGGCGCCCTGCCGTTGTGGCTGGGGTTGGCCTTGAGCCTCGGCGGAGCGACCTCATACGCCGTGGCGCGTGTTCAGCTGGATCGAAGCGGTCGCCCCCGGCTGCTGCCCGGCGTCGCCGACCGGCTCGCCACACGGGTCGCGACCGCCGCGTTGGTGATCGCCCTCGCGGCGTGGAGCTCGCTGCTGTTCGGCGACGAGCTCGACCTCGGCGCGCCGCCAAGGCTGGACGTCCCGGCGGAGCTCCTCGAGTCGACGAAGCCCGCGGACCTGCAACAACCGTAGCCGCATGCTGCGGTGCCGAGGTCCTCGGGCGCACACCCCCGGGTCGCGTCCAGCCACGACCTCCCGGCGGAGCCCCCCGGGTGGGGGCGCGGGAGCGTAGACCCAGAGGCCCCTGCTTCGCTATGGTGTGCCCCTCGCCCCGCCCCCCTGAACCGGAGCTCCTCGATCCGCCTCACCATCATGCTAGCCCTCGCGCTCTCGTGGACCTGCGCCAACCCCACCGCGACCCTGTACGAGCAACATCGACGCGCGCTCCATGATTTCAAGCGGCTCGTCGACGACGGCCAGGACCAGGGACACAGACAGGGACACAGACAGGGACAGAGCTGTGCTGCTCTGTGCCAGAACGCCGCGGCGGTCTGTGAGACAGCACCGCAGGTGTGCCGCGATGGGGCCACGGCTGACTGCGCCGCGTCCACGCGCGGATGCACCTGGGTGCGCAGCCAGCTGCCGAGACGCTGCGGGGCCTGCGCCGGTGCGGACGGAGCCCGATGAGCCGGCGGATCACTCGACGCTACGACGATCCGCTGGACCTCGTGTGGCTCGCGCTCATGCGCCGCCTGGGGTTGGAGGTCGTCCGCACGGCTGACGCGTACGCCTCCTATGACGGCGCCGGCACGCTGGCGATCGCCCGCCGGGAACACCTCGACGCTGACGACTGTCTCGCCCAGATGCTGCTGCATGAGGTCGCGCACGCGCTGGTTCAAGGGCGACGCGGGCTCGACACGGTGGACTGGGCCCTCCCCTGCGACGCGCAGCCGGACCCGGACACGGAGTACGCCGCCCAACGCGTTCAGGCCCACTTCGCCGACCGCGTTGGGATGCGCCCTTTCTTCGCCGTCACCACCCAGTGGCGGCCCCACTGGGACGCCCTGGGTCCCGACCCGCTGGCCGGTGACGAGGTCCCCGCGGAGATGGCTCGGCGCGCCCTCGAGAACGCCCGAGCGTGGGGCTGGGAGGACGCCATCGACGGCACCCTGCAGCGCACCGCGGCCATCGCCGAGGCGCTGGGCGAGGCCCCCGCTGAGGACTCGCTTTGGAGCGGATTCACGGGCCGCCACGCCGCCACCAGGTTTCCCTTCGCCAGCCGCGCCGATGACGGCGCGCGCTGTGGCGGATGCGCCTGGGCCGAGGAGCGCGAGCTGGGCCTGGTCTGTCTCCACACCGGCCTCCGGTCCGTCCCCGTCGACGATGAGGATCGGGCCTGCGGGCGCTTCGAGATCCGGTTTGACGCCGGTGAGTGTGCGTCGTGCGGGGCGTGTTGCCGTGAGGGCTTTCACGAGGTCGAGGTCGGCCCCGAAGAGCCGCTGGCGCGGCGTGACGACGTCGTGGCGTGGCGGGGCTCGACCCTGGTCCTCCCCCGCCCCCATGGTCGATGCGTGCTGCTCATCGGTGATGGGGCGGCCAACGGGCCCCACCGATGCACCCTCTACGCCGATCGACCGCGATCCTGTCGCGACTTCGCCATCGCCAGCGCCAGCTGTCTGTTGGCGCGCCGGCGCGTGGGTCTCAGCGTCCGCTCACGATGAACGCCCCCCAGGTCCACGGATCGGGGTCGCCCTCCCGCCGCAGCGCGCGCATGATTTTGAGCTGCGCGCGCCGCATGCGCACGGACACGGGGAGCGCGGGGTCGGCTTTGTAGAAGGCCTCCATCAGCTGGCGGGTGCCCTCGTCGGGCACCTTCCACAAGCTCATCACCATCGACTTGACGCCCGCCACCGTGAACGCCCACCGCAGCCCCAGCATGCCGCGGTTCACCTACCTGCCGGGCACCCAGGACGAAGCCAAAGCGGTCGTCGCCGCCCTCGGAGCGCTGCGGGCCGACGGCGCCGTCAAGGCGGGGACGACCTTCCTGAGCGGCGAG
>JAAZYN010000771.1 GCA_014239625.1 Myxococcales bacterium
GTCAGCAGCCAACTCGGCCACCCGCGCGAGGCGCCGCTCGACGTCTACGGTCCCCAGCAGCTCGAGGCGTATGTCCTGACTCAGGTCGAGGGCCGCCGCGACGCGGTCAGCGAAGCGGCTCGGGTGGGGGTCGGCGCGCCAGGTCTTGAGGGCCTCTCCCAGGCTGTCTTCTGCGTCCGGCTCCATCGCCGCGATGGCGTCGACGAGCTGGTCTGCCGCCGCGCTGATAGACCGCGGTTCATCGCCGGCTGGGGGCTCGTCCACCGCGTCGACCAGCGCCATGTCCAGCGGGCCATCGCCCATCACGTCGCTCAAGGCGACCCGGCGCAGCGCTTCGATCTGGATCAGCACGGGGCCGCGCCTGGGGAAGGTCGTGCTCGTCACTTTGGCGAGCACCGCATAGGGCTCCAGGTCGTCGAGGCCAGGTTGCCGCGTGTCTTGCGACAGCTGAGTGGCGACCACGATGTCGTCGCCGCGGCCGACGGCCCGGGCCAGGGCTACCGAGCGGGGGCGCCCGACGGGGATCCGAAGCCGTTCACAGGGCAACACGACGCCGCGACGCAGCGCCAATAGAGGGATAGGCGAAGTCATTAGTCACTCCGGGGAGGGTCATTTCTTGAGCGGGTCTTGCCCAACCCGATCGCAACGTTGGATCGAGGTTGGGCCGGACAGAGCCGATGTCTACGTATCAAGCTAGTCCTGTCGGCGGCGGTTTCAATGGGCCCTACCCGTTCGGGCAGGGCGACGGTGCCGCGCACGAGGTCACGGTCCGGCGGATCGCCACAGCGCCTGCCGGCAATCCGCCTGGCGCGCCTTCGGTCGTGCTATCCATAGCGTGGGGGACGTGCTCGGCCCTGGATTTGCCTGTGTCCACGTCGGTGTCGGTGGTCCCCTCCGGTCCCTCGCTCCTCCTCGGCGCGCGGGAACCTCCCTGATGACGTACACTGTGGATGGGACGGAACACGTATGGACGACCTACTCGCCGCACGCTCTCAGATGGCCATGGCGCTGGCCTTTCACATCGTGTTTGCGGTGATCGGGATCGGCATGCCGCTGTTGATGGTGATCGCCGAACGCCGCTACTTGAAGACCCGCGACCCGGTCTCCCTCGAGCTCGCCCGACGCTGGGCCAAGGGGACCGCCATCATGTTTGCCGTCGGGGCGGTCAGCGGCACCGTCCTGAGCTTCGAGCTCAGCCTCTTGTGGCCAAGGTTCATGGAGTTGGCCGGCCCCATCGTCGGGATGCCGTTCAGTCTCGAGGGGTTCGCCTTCTTCCTGGAGGCCATCTTCCTGGGGATCTATCTCTACGGCTGGGACAAGGTCCCCGAGCGCACGCATCTCGCGGCGGGGGTGATGGTCCTCATCTGTGGCACCCTGTCGGGTATCTTCGTGGTCGCCGCGAACGCCTGGATGAATGCGCCCACGGGATACGAGGTGCTGGCCGATGGGAGCGTCGAGGTGGATGTCTGGGCGGCCATGTTCAATGACGCCATGTTCGCCCAGACGTTCCACATGACGATGGCCGCCTTCACGTCGGTGGGGTTCGCCGTCGCGGGAATCCACGCTTACGCCCTCCACCGGTACGGGACGACCAACCCCTTTCATCGCCAGGCCTACCGCATCGCGCTGACGGTCGGTGGGCTCGGCAGCATCATGATGTTGGTCTCCGGTGACGTGGCGGCCAAGACCGTGGCCGAGCTGCAGCCTCTCAAGCTGGCCGCGATGGAAGCCCACTGGGACACCGAAGCGGGGGCTGATCTCATCATCGGGGGGATCCCGGACGAGGAGGAGGAGGTGACCCGATGGGCGATCCGCATCCCCGGCGGGCTGTCGTTTCTGGCGTTCGGAGACTTTGACGCGGAGGTCAGAGGGATCAAGGAGTGGCCCAGACACGAGCGCCCACCCGTGGCGATCGTGCATTACGCCTTTCAGATCATGGTCGGGTGCGGATTCTTCATGATCGGGCTGGCCCTGCTCGCCGCGTTCCTGGCGCTTCGCAACAAGACCCTGCCGACCCAGCGCTGGCTACTGCGCCTGGTGATCTTCGCGACCCCGTTGGGCTTCATCGCGACCGAGGCGGGGTGGGTGGTCACCGAGGTGGGCCGTCAGCCCTGGGTGATCCAGGGGGTCATGAAGACCGCCGACGCGTTGACCCCGATGCCCGATCTGGTAGTGCCCTTTGCGGCCTTCACAGTGCTCTACCTGTTTTTGTCCGTGATCGTCGTGATGCTCTTGAAACGCCAGGTGTTCGCGACGTTCCCCGAGGCGCTGCCGGAGGGTGACGATGCCAGCGCATGACATGGTGGCCGGCGTGATGCTCGTGGCGCTGATGATCTACTCGGTCACCGGTGGTGCCGATTTTGGTGGCGGAGTCTGGGAGCTCTTCGCGCGCGGCGAGCGTAAAAAGGCTCAGCGCAAGCTCATCGCCCGTGTCCTGGGGCCGATATGGGAGGCCAACCACGTCTGGCTGATCC
>JAAZYN010000772.1 GCA_014239625.1 Myxococcales bacterium
ATGAAAGAGGGCCTCCCAATCTACCCCGGCTTCGGACTCGACAGCTGGCCGCTGATGAACGTCGCCGGCACCGTCCTTGCTGCGTCGGGCGTCGTCCTTGGCGCTGTGTACATGCTGACGGTGGTCCGCAAGGTGTTCTTCGGCCCGGAGAACCCTGAGACCTGCGATGGGCTCCAGGATATGACCCTGCGCGAGGTGCTCGTCGCCGCGCCCCTCATCGCCTTCATCTTTATCATCGGGCTGTTCCCGAACACATTCCTGGAGCCGATGCACGCGTCGGTTCGGAACCTGGTCAGCAACGTCCGGCCGATCGTCGAAGACATCCGCGACCAGGAGCGCCAAGACCTGATTCGGGGTAAGAGAGCCGCAGACGCGGCTCCAGCCCGAGGACCGGTCGAGCCACGCATCCGGGTCGCCGGGGGAGGTCGCTGATGCTCGCCGATCTTGCGCTTATTTCGCCCATCCTCATCTGCGCTGCGGCGGGGCTGGTGGTGCTCATGGCCGGCGTGTTCAGCGACCGCGCCAGGTGGTCCGGATGGCTTGGTTATGTGTCGGTCGCCGGGATGGCCGCGGCGCTCGGCGCGATCTGGTGGCTCTGGGAACAGAGCCCCGTGGAGCTGAGCGGCTCCCAGCTCGCCGGCTCGCTCATCGTTGACCCCTTCGCCCTGGCGGTCAGCGCGATCATCCTCGTCGGAGCCATGCTGACGACGCTGAGCGCCGTCCATTATCTGCCGGAGCAAAAGTCCGACCACCCTGAGTACTATGCGCTCCTGTTGTTCAGCGTCTCGGGGATGCTCGGCATGGTGATGTCGCGGGACCTGCTGTCCTTGTTCGTGTGCCTCGAGGTCATGAGCATGGCCGTCTACATCCTGGCCGGCTTCAAACGGCAGAGCAGCTTCAGCACCGAGTCAGCGATGAAGTATTTCATCACGGGCTCGTTTGCCTCCGCGTTGTTACTGCTCGGTATCGCCTACATCTGGGGCACCACAGGCCAGCTCGACATGGTCGGTATCGCCACCTACTTCGAGACCCATCCCAGCGCGGCCGCGGACCCACTCAGCCAGCTTGGAATGGTGCTGATGCTCGGGGCTTTCGCGTTCAAGGTGGCAGCCGCGCCGTTCCACATGTGGACACCAGATGTCTACGAGGGCGCCCCATCGACGGTGAGCGGGTTCATGGCCATCGCGGTCAAGACTGCGGCATTCGGCGCCCTTGCCCGCCTGCTGATCACCGCGTTTGGCGACGAGGCGTTCCGCTCGGGCCCCTTCGGCTGGAACTTCCTGGTCGCCGTGATGGCCGTGGCCAGTATCATCGCTGGGAACCTGGCGGCGTTGGCACAGACCAACCTGAAGCGCGTCCTCGCGTACTCGGCTATCGCCCACACCGGTTACCTGTTGATCGCACTGGTCGCGGTCCCCACCGACGGGGGCTATGCGGTCAGTACGACGGGGCAACTCCTGGCCGGGGGCGGCCTGGTCTTCTACCTGGGCGCGTACACCCTCGCCAACGCCGGCGCGTTCGCGGTGGCTGCCGCGATTAGCGCTGACAATCGAGAGGACGTCGACGAGCTGTCTTATGCCGGGTTGGCCAAGCGCTCGCCTCTGTGGGGCATGACCCTCACCGTGTCGGTGATCAGCCTCCTGGGGATCCCGACGACCGCCGGGTTTGTCGGTAAGCTCACCGTCTTCGGCGAGGCGTTGGCGCCACAGGCGGCCGATGGCGGCGGACCGGTCTGGCTATGGCTGGTCATTGTCGCGGTCCTCGGTAGCGTCATCAGCGCCTGGTATTACCTGCGAATTCTCGTCGTCGCGTGGATGAAGGACGAGGTTCGCCCGATCAAGCTCATCTCGTCCCGGACGCTGGCCGTCTCGGGTGCTCTCGCCGCGGTTCTGACCGTGTTCTGGGGGATCTTGCCGGCCAAGACCATCGACGCCTCCAACAAGGCGGGGGTCAGCTTGGTGACGCCGGCAAAAGCTGAGGTCATCGAGCCAGGGGGCGATCGAACAGCGGGCGCCGCGGTGAAGCCGGCGGTCCAACCTTAGCCCGGATCCCGGCGGCGAGGCCTTCAGCCAAGCCGCAACAGGCGGATGAGGCCCACCGCTTCGAAGCGCATCGCGTCGTCGTACTTCGGGTGCTGCCGTTCCCGCGCCCGGAACGCCGGTGGATGAAGCACGCGCCGGCCACGAGCGTCACGCTCATCGACGCCGAACTCGTGATGCAGCATCTCGTGAAAGACGACAAACCCTACGTACCACGCAGGTACGCGAGGGTCGTCGAGGATCCGATGCACCCTGATGAGGGGGCCCGCAGAATCATAGCTACCCAGCTTTACACCGCGCTGCCGCCGCCGGCGGGCGAGGCGGCGCCCCCATGTGATCGGCAACTCGGCGCCGATTCCCCAGGGGGCATGCGCCTGCTCGCGCATCAGCACATCGAGGTCGTAGCACTCACCCGCAGGTCGCAACACAACGGC
>JAAZYN010000773.1 GCA_014239625.1 Myxococcales bacterium
AGCACGGGCTCGCGAAGGCCATCGACATCCGAGCGCTGGTCAACGCCGACGGGGAGATGACGGTGCTCGAGGACTGGGAGAAGGACACGGTCATGCCGGTGACCGAAGCGGGGGCGTTCTTGAAGTGGTTCGTCGAGACGGTGTTCGAGCAGTGGCTGTTCAACATCATCCTCACGCCGGACTACAACGCGGCTCACGCCGACCACTTCCACATGGATCTCACCGAGGGCTCCCATTACTTGAAGTGACCGCCGCGCCCGTGGGGGACTCCGGAGGCTGCGCCAGGGTGTGGAGTGCACCCACGCCGCCCTACGCGCTTCAGCTCCGCCCTTGACGGCGGCGGTCCCGCGGGCTACTCGCCACGCCAGCCATGTTCGCCGACAACCGCCACTACGGTCACGCCGACATCGTGCTCACCTACTGCGGGTTGCCGGTGAACACGCCGATCCCCGTCCAGATCCAGCACGGTTGGCAATCGGGCCCGGGCCTGCCGAAGAGCAGCTTGTCGCGGCCGGGGCCGAAGGCGGTGTGGTCGGAGCGCAATCGTCAGGTCGCCGACGAAGCTGGCTTCACGGAACTCGTGACCATCGGCTCACCCTTTTGTTATCTCTCCGAGGAGGTCGATCGGGGGCCCGAAGAGGGCGACCGCAGCTTGTTGGTCATGCCCTTTCATGGCTGGGAGCGGGCTCGTCTGGCCGTCAGTATGACGGCACACATCGCCGCGCTCGAGGCGCTGGTCGTCCTGGGGTGGGGACCGGTTACCGTATGCTTGTATTGGGTCGAGCACGAGCAGGCCAGCTGCCGTGACGTCTTCGAGCGCCGTGGGTTTGCCACCACGACCATGGGGCATCGCGATGACAACCCGGAGTTTCTGCCCAAGCTGCGCGCCTTGATTCGATCTCACGCTGCGGTGACGTCCAATCGGGTGATGACGGCGTCGTTCTATGCCCTGACGTCTGGGCGCCCGTTCTTTCTTTACGGACCGACCGCGGGCCTGAGCGAGAGCGAGGATCCGACGGGCGAAGCCTTCGACGCCTGGCAACGGCGCGAGTTCCCCGAGCTCACGTTCGAAGCCTTCGAGGCCGCTGGGCGGCCCTGTCACACGGCCATCGGCGACCACGAGCTGGGCTCGCGGCTGTCGCCCGCCGCGCTGCGGGACGCGCTGTTGCTCGGGGACCCACACGCACGCTCCCGGCGCCGCCTCTGGTGGCGACGCCGGCGGGATCAGCTGCTGCTGTCGTTGTGGCGTCGCGGGTGAGCGGCTCCCCCGAGAGCGACAACACCCGCCTGAAACGGCTGGCGAAGAACACGTCCATCTACGCCATCGGTGAGCTCGGCCTGCAGCTGTTGGCGGCGTTCATAACGCCCATCTTGACCGTGTTTCTGGCCCCCGCGGAGTTTGGCGTCTGGTCCCTCTCGATGATGTTGCTCATCGGCCTGTCGCACTTCTGCAACCCCGCGCTGCACGGCGCTGTTACCCGGTACTACTTCGATCACGAGCACGATGAGGCGGGCAAGCGGCGCTTCCAGGGCACCGTGTTGGCCTTCCTCTTGATGTGGTCGTCGGCGTTGTGCCTGGTGTTGATGTTCGTCGGCCCGTGGCTCTTCGACGCGCTCTTCGACGATCTCCCGTTTTGGCCCTACGGCGCCTTCGTCGTAGCCATGGCGTTCCTCAGCGTCCTGGGCGCCGTCCCCAAGGCCATCTGGGTCGCAGCCGAGAAGTCCAAGCCGTTCGTGTCCGTGGCCCTGGCCGGGTCGGCGGTGAACCTGCTCGGCTCGCTGGGGCTGGTCGCTCTCGCCGGCGTCGGCGTGCTGGGGTTGTTCTGGGGGCGCACCGCCAGCCTGTTGCTCATCGCCATCCCGTTTGTGATCTATTCCTGGCGGCACGTGGGGCTCGCCTGGCATCCCCCGGATTTGAGAGAGGCGCTGCGGTTCAGCCTGCCTCTGGTGCCCCACCTGTTGGCCCATTGGGTCCTGGGGATGTCCGACAGGTTCTTGATCGAGCACTACTACGGTGGCGACGCTGCCCCCTCGGACGCGGCCCACTTCGTCGCCGGTGGCGGGTCTGTGGCGCTGGCCGCGGTGGGGATCTACGGCGCTGCCTATGTTTTCATCGACGCGGTCAACATGATCGCGGCGTCGATGAACCGCGCCTGGGTTCCACAGTTCACCAGGGCATACGGTGACCACAGCCAGCGCCCGTTCGTTGCCCGATCGGTGAGTTGGTTCATCCTCGCCGTGGGGTCGATCTCGGCCGCTCTGGTCGTGTTGTCGCCATCGCTGGTGCGGTGGCTGTTCGACGATGCTTACGTCTATGCCGCCGAGATCGCTCAGGTGTTGGCGGTCGGCGGGCTGTTCCAGGGGCTGTACTACATCTACGTCGCCGGGCTCTTCTATCACAAAGCCAATCGGTTGATCCCGGTGATCACGGTGACCAGCGGGACCGCCAACATCCTGCTGAACATCTGG
>JAAZYN010000774.1 GCA_014239625.1 Myxococcales bacterium
CCAGGCGGCTCTCGGGGTGTCGGGTAGCGCCACCTTGTCGGGCCCGGCAGCCTGGCGGGCTTGATACAGGGCGCGCAGGGGCCTCAAGGCGTCACTCAGGGCGCCGGCATCGGCGAACCGGTCCTGCGGGCGCGCTTGCAGGCAGCGCCGGACGATCGCGGAGAGGGCCCGGTGCTCGATCAGGCTTGGGGCTATCAGCTCCGGGTCGGTCGGCACCGTGCAGGCGTGGGCGTGCATGAGGCCTGGTGTCGAGTCGGACTGAAAGGGGCGAGACCCCGTCAGCATCTCGTAGCCGACGCAGCCGAGCGAGTAGACGTCGGAGCGGCCATCGACGTTCCGCCCACCTTCCCACCGCTCCGGCGCCATGTAGGGCGGAGAACCCATGACCACGCCCGTGGTCGTCTCCACCATCGGTTCGTCGAGCAGCGCCGCGAGGCCGAAGTCCACCAGCTTGAGCCGGTCACCGTCTCGGTCGTCGGGGCTGATGAGGATGTTGGATGGCTTGACGTCTCGATGCAGGATCCCCACATCGTGAGCCGCCGCCAGCGCGGAGGCGAGCTGCGTCAGCAGGTCAATGACTCTGTCTGGCCTCAGCCGGGGCGTCGCAGCCAGCAGCGACAGCAGGCTCTGCCCGCTCACCAACTCCATGACGACGAACACCCGACCGTCGGGCTCTCGGCCGGTGGTGTGAATCGTGACCACGTTGGGGTGACTCAGTCGCGCCAGGGCCTTGGCTTCTTGTTCAAGCCGCAGCAGTGACGCGGGCCGGGCGACGCGGTCGGGTCTGACGAGTTTCAGCGCGACCTCGCGTCCCGTGCTCAGCTGCAGCGCTCGATACACGACGCCCATTCCGCCGGTTCCCACAGGAGCGATGATCCGGTGGTCGCCGCCGATGAGGGGGCCGTCCTCGGTGACCTCCGATGACTGAGTCTGACACAGGGTGTCGTCGCTATGGCGTTTCGATTCCATGCTTTTTGAGCAGCCGGTAGAGGACGTGCCGACTCGACAGCCGAAGCGCTGGCCAGACCTCGGAGAAGCGCCAGTCGTGGCGCTCGAGAGCGGCGATGATCTCCTGAGTGGTGAGGTCGTCCGGCGCCTTGGCGGGCTGTTGTGTCAGGCGCAGGCGCGCGCTGACCGAATCGGTCAGGCACAGACAGGGGGCATGAGTGCTCCCACGCATCGAGACCCACAGCAAGCTCTGCAGCTCTCGGACGTTGTGGGTGTACTCGTGGCGCATCAGCGCGGTCGTGAGGGCCGGGTCGATGCGCGGCTCCTGAGCGTCGCCCACGAACATCTCCCGGATGGTCGCGTCCTCGGCGGCCGCGGCACGGACGATGTGGCGCATGAGAAGTGGGATGTCGGAGCGGTGCTCATTGAGCGGCGGGAGGGTCAGGTGATGCATCAGCCGCGGCGCCAGGTCGTGTTTCAGCTCCGACAGGTCGCGATTGGTGGCTGCGATGAGCCGCAGGTCGGCTTTTCTCGGCTGCGATGCCCCCAGGCGCTGGAACTCGCCGCTGTCGAGGACCCGAAGCAGATGACTCTGAAGTGGGTGGGGGACCTCGCCAATCTCATCCAGAAAGAGGGTCCCTCCGTCCGCCTCCCCGATGAGGCCCCGGCGCTCTGGCGTCCCGGGGTTGGGATAGTTCCGAATATTGCCAAACAGCTCCGCGTCCACCAGGCCCTCGGGAATCGTCGCTGCATTTCGCGCGACGAGCGGCCGCGCGGCGCGACTGGAGAGGCCGTGAAGCGTTCGAGCGGCCAGCTCTTTGCCGCTCCCGCTGCTGCCGAGGATCAGCACGTGGCCCGCCCGGAGCGCGACAAACGCCAGCTGCTCTCGGGTCTTCCAGACGGCCGGTGACTCCCCGACCATTCCGAAGTCGTCGGGCAGCCCGAACTCGGGTTTCAGCGATGTGGGGAGCGGTTGTGAAGGGGCTCGCAGGTAGCTACGCCGTTCGCACAGCAGCAGCAAGCTCCCGGTGAACTCCAACACGCTCCCGGGGCGAAGGGTCGCCTGTGTCACCGGGCGCTCGTCGACCCGCATGCTGGCCGCACCCACGGAGTGAACCGTCAGCTCCTGGCCCGACGCGGTCGGCTCGATCCGGAGCTGGTTACGAGACAGCCCACGATCGGCGAGCGGGGCGCACAGGGTGGTGCGCTCGGGGCGCTCTCGACCGAACACCAGCCGCGGAACATCGTCTTCCGGCCGAGGACCACCGCGTCCGAGCATACATGGGCCGAGGATCCGGGCCACCTCTCCGAGTCGTCCGGGGTGGGTGGCCGACCACGCGATGACCAACGCCAGAGTGTCGCCATCTCTTCGAGAGGCCCGACGTAGCCACTCGGGCTTGCTCGGCGTGGTGGTGTGATTGTCCACGCACGCATTGTTCAACTCCCGGGGGGGCCTTGTCCAGGTTGGTTGATGACTTCGAGGCGGCGTGGCACCGCCTCTAGCCCCAATGCCGCTCAC
>JAAZYN010000775.1 GCA_014239625.1 Myxococcales bacterium
TGCTGCTGCTGCTGCTGCCGCTGCTGCTGCTGCTGCTGCTGCTGCTGCTGCTGCTATTGGTACTAGTACTGGTACTAGTACTCGTAGTAGTAGTAGTAATAGTCTTCAGACACGTTTCCTCCGCTGCCACCTCCGGTGTCGCCGCTTGCCCAACGTCGAACGGGGAAAAACGCTCGTATCTTCCAACGCTAGCCCGGACAGCGCCAAGGATCGTCAGCAGGCGAACCATGATCGACGGCACCCCCCGGCGACGACACGCCCAATACAAAAGTTTCCATAATATTACTTATCGGACGTTGTGTGTATGCCGCCGTTGGGCGGGTACCGATCAAACCTGCGGTTCGAGCTTGACCAGCGGCTCGTGCGTCCGCAGTTTCCCGCAGCTATGGTAACCGTCACTCGAGACTCGAGAGAGCAGCTCGGATTCTCCCGCATTACGAGTGCGCTCTCCAGCCGCGCGACCTCGGACCTGGGGAAAGCAGCGGCGCAAGAGCTGGAGTTTCTGAAGGACCCCGATGAGGTTCGCGAGGCGCTGGCTCAGGTCTCCGCGCTGATGGATCTCACCGCGAGCTCTGACGGCTCGCCGCCGCTCGATCATGTCTTCGACATCAGGCTCGGCCTCACGCGCGCGACCCGCGGCGGCACACTCAGCGCCGAGGTGCTGTTCGCGCTCGCCCGGACCGTGAAGACGATGGCCAAGGCGCGACGTTACCTGACCCACCACGGGGCCGCCTATCCGGTCCTCGAGCCCCTCGCGGGAGCGCTCCCTGACGCTCAGATGTTGGCCGACGAGCTGGCGGCGACCTTCGACGCCGCCGGGGGGATCCGCGACGACGCCTCACCCGAGCTCCTGGCAGCGCGGCGGCGGCTCACACAGCTGCGGGTGAGGATCAAAAAGCGTCTCGAGGAGTTCATCCTCCGCCGCGACATCGTCGACTGGCTCCAGGACGACTACTACACGCTCCGCGACGAACGTTACGTCATCCCCATCGTGAGCAGCTTCCAGGGCAAGATCGAGGGGATCATCCACGGGGCCTCCAACACGGGTCAGACCGTGTTCGTCGAGCCCAGCGAGTTCATCGAGGCCAACAATGATCTCACCGTGGCCGCCGGCGCCGTGGACGCGGCGATGTACGCGATCTTGCGTGAACGGACGCAGTGGGTGCAACACGAAGCCGAGGAGCTGACGGCCGGGCTGGAGGCCCTCGTTCACCTCGACGGACTGGCCGCTCGAGCGCGCTTCGCGTTGGATATCGGGGCGACGGTGCCCTCCATCGCGACCTCCGGTCCGGTCGATCTGCGTGGCGCCAGCAACCCCATCCTCCGGCTGACGGGCTCCGACGTCGTCGCCAACGATATACGGCTGGACGCCGAGCATTCCTTTCTGGTGGTCACCGGCCCCAACACCGGGGGCAAGACGGTCACCCTCAACACCCTCGGTACGTGTACGCTGATGGCCTGGGCCGGCATCCCCCTGCCCGTCGAGCCGGACAGCACGGTGGTGTTGTTCGACGAGGTTCACGCCCTTATCGGCGACGCGCAGGATATCGGGCAGCATCTGTCGACCTTCTCTGGCCACGTGGAGGCGCTCAAAGAGGTGCTCGACCGAGCATCGCAGGGAGCGCTGGTGCTGCTGGACGAGATCGCGGTGGGCACCGAGCCGGCCCAGGGGGCAGCCCTGGCCATCGCGATCCTGGAGTCGTTGGCCAACCGTGGCGCGCGCGGGCTGGTGACCACCCACTACGAGCGGCTCAAGACGCTGCCCTTCGAGGACACCCGGTTTGCGAACGCCAGCGTCGGAGCGACCCCCGGGACGATGGAGCCGACCTTCGAGCTGCGCTACGGCGAACCCGGCTCCAGTAGCCCTCTGGAGGTCGCGGCGCGCCTTGGACTCCCGGCGAGCGTGATCGCTCGAGCCCGCGAGGTGGCAGGCGGCAACAGCGGACTCACCGAAGCCCTGGAGCGGCTCCACCAGGCGCGGCAAGAAGCCGAGACCCGCGGCGGCGAAGCGCGGGCCGCCAAGCAGCAGCACGACACCGAGCGACAGCGTCTCGCGCAGGCGCGCCATACGCTGATGCAGCGAGCGGACGAGGAGGTCAGGTCGATGCGCGCGGACGCTCGGCGTGCCGCGCACCGGGCCCATAGGGCGATCCGTGAAGCGACCCGCGACCTGGCCGCGGTCCGCGACGGCAAAGAACTACAACGGCGGGCGGGGGTGCTCGGCGAGTTGAAACAGGAGCTGACAGCGATGGCCGAGACCGACACGAGCAGCCCCGCCCTACCCTCCGGTGCGGCCACCAAGCCCTCGGCGCCTTACGATGCTGGGGAGCTGGCCAAAGACGCTATGACCGTCGGCGCCGATGTCTTCGTCCGAACGCTCGGCCAGCCTGGAAGTATCGTCGAGCTACGCGGTAACAACGCCGCCGTCGTGGCTATCGGTGGGCTCAAGCTCACGCTGAA